>CAYYGI010000137.1:2065-4331 GCA_964471085.1 uncultured Acidimicrobiaceae bacterium | reverse complement strand
CCGTTGCGAGCTGGCGATGGGACTCGAACCCATGACCTGCCGCTTACAAGGCGGCTGCTCTGGCCATCTGAGCTACGCCAGCAGAGACGTCAGGATACCCAGCCTCGCACCCGAGCAACTTCGTAGCACGCAAGAGCAGCAGCTACCGACACATTGAGGCTCTCCGTTGCACCAACCATCGGGATGCGGGCACGCACATCGCAGCGATCAGCAACGAGGCGCGAGAGCCCACTCCCCTCTGCACCGACGCACACGGCGACGGGCCGGTCAAGGAGATCAAGTCCAAGCATACTCTGGGAAGCTCCCCCGTCGAGACCAACCTTCCAGACATCAAGCTGATCAAGGCGCTTGAGCGCATCAGCGATCGAGGAGACCATCACGACCGGCAATTCCTCGAAGGCACCCGCTGCAGCCTTGAATGCTGTTGCTGTGAGCGGAGCGCTTCGTCGCTGAGCTACGACGATGGCCGTCATGCCTGCAGCAAGAGCAGACCGGGCAGCAGCCCCGATGTTGCGAGGATCCTCGATGTGATCAAGCACGAGGAGTGCAGGGTTCTCGCTGAGTGCAACAGCTCCCTTCAGAGAGAGCGGCGCTATTCCTCGCGCTCTTGCGACCACGCCCTGGGGAGCATCAGTGACAGCAAGGGGGCGCACATCGCTCACAATCTCGACCGGAATTCGTTGCTCACTCGCAAGTTCGAGAATTCTTGCCACATCCCGGTTCTTTCTCCGGGTCTTCTCAACTGTCAGCGCTGTCACTCGACCACGGCGTACGGCCGCCTCGACAGCGTGAATTCCTTCGAGATCAGTTCCTATGCCAGCGTGCGCCATCGGCGGTATCCTCGATCGTGATATTGAACACACCAAGGCCGACGCGGATGGCGTCAGCCGTCTCCCAATCCTTCTCTCTGCGTGCCTTCTCACGCACTTCAAGCAGGTCGTCGATGCTGCCTCCGGCGAGACCGAACTGCTCAGCGAACTCTCCTACGGAGGCGTCATTGCCGTGAACGCTGTCTGGCGCGGTGAGGCCGAGCACATCCATCATCTCGTCGAATGCTGCAACGGTTGAAACAATGTCCTCCCCCGCGTCGATCCCTGCATTGCCGTGCCTCACCGTGTCAAAGATCACAGCCAACGCGCCAGCCACGTCGAGATCATCATCCATTGCTTCCATGAACGCGTCAAGGATCTCCACATCCCCTGGACCCTCGAGAGACGCAGGGCTCCGCCGCCTGAAAGCCCTCAACCTTCTGAGGCTCGCTTCCGCGTCGAGGAGAGCGGACTCCGAATAGTCAAGCGGTTTTCGGTAATGCGTACGAAGGTAGAAGAGGCGGACTGCCAGCGGGTCCCACTCATCGAGAGCACCCAGGAGTGTGACGACGTGCCCACTCGACTTCGCCATCTTCTCCCCCGAGAGGTTGAGCATCCCATTGTGCATCCAGTGGCGAGCAAACACCTCCCCGGTCGCAGCTTCAGACTGCGCTATCTCATTCTCGTGGTGGGGGAAGATCAGGTCGGAGCCGCCAGCGTGGATATCAAAACCATCTCCGAGGTACTCCCTGGCCATAGCAGAGCACTCGATGTGCCAGCCAGGCCTCCCCTCCCCCCAGGGTGACTTCCAGGAAGGCTCCCCTGGCTTCGCGGCCTTCCAGAGCGCGAAATCTACAGGATCAGATTTACGAGCATCTACCTCAACACGCTCCCCGGATCTGAGATCCGCTATGTCATGGCGAGATAGCTTGCCGTACGAAGGAAACGACCGGACGGCGAAGTACACATCCCCCTCAACCTCGTAAGCGTGGTCCGATGCAATGAGCACCTCGATCATCTCGATCATCTGCGGAATGTGTTCGGTCGCTCGGGGCTCCGCTCTCGGTTCAAGGTTGCCGAGACGCTCGTAGGCATCGGAGAACGCAGCCCAAGCTTCGGCCGCTACTTCCTCGGTTGTGCTCCCAAGTTCGATTGCCTTCCTGATAATTTTGTCATCAATGTCGGTGACGTTGCGCACGAAATCGACTTCGTATCCCACCCATGTCAGGTATCGGGAGAGCACATCGAACGCGACTGCTGACCGCCCATGACCCAGATGTGGGGCGGACTGCACCGTAGGGCCACACAAATATATCGACGCCTTACCGGGGATGACGGGCACGAAAGGAATGGTCGCACGCGTGAGAGTGTCGTAGAGGCGCATCTTGGAGATGATAACAACCCGAGCACCACCGGCCCTCTCCCGCTATTCTGGCTCTATGGCACTGACACCGCTC
>CAYYGI010000137.1:0-1965 GCA_964471085.1 uncultured Acidimicrobiaceae bacterium | reverse complement strand
GTCGCTGAGCTCAGAGAAGTCGACAACCCTGAGCGCATTCTGCTGTCATCCTTCGACCATGCAACGATGCAACGAGCTGGAATAGTCGGGGCGGACCTTCTGCGCGGGCAGCTCATAACGCCTCTCATCCTCCTCACTGACGGCCTTACCTCTGCTCTGAGCGCTGGCGTCGATGCACTCCATCCCAAGCTCGTTCACATGGGGGAGGCACCCGATGCAGCTATAGAGGCGATCCACGACGCGGGCTTGCGATCCGTCGTGTGGGGAGTGAACTCGCCAGAGGATGTAGCGCGTATGGCTGGTGTCGGGGTGACAGCAATCATCACCGATGACCCGGGTATGGCTCGTATGATCGTCGATCAGGCCTGAACTGTTACAACGGCTTGAGCGGCCAACCCATCCTCGCTTCCTATCCAACCAAGACCGTCCGTCGTCGTTGCTTTCACAGAGACTCGTTCCACAGCAATCCCCACGGCGTTCGCGAGTCGCTCTCGCATAAGCTCGCGGTGAGGCGCCACACGGATGCTCTCGACGATGATCGTGACATCAATCGAGGTGACGCTGTATCCGGAGTCCATCACCCGCTCTGTGCAAGACCGAAGGAGGTCGAGGGAGTCTACGCCGAACCACTGAGGATCTGAGCTCGGAAAATACGTGCCAAGGTCCCCAGCGGCAACAGCACCGAGGAGCGCGTCGCATACGGCGTGAGCAGCAACATCCCCATCCGAGGTTGCGAGCACACCCACCAAGGACTCAATCGCAACACCTGCAAGCATGACAGGACCGCTCCCACCCATTCGGTGCGCGTCATATCCAATTCCGGTGCGGGTCTCAGTCATCTCTCCACCTCGTCTCCAAGATAGCAGCAATCTCAAGGTCTTCGGGGTACGTGATCTTGATGTTCGATGAGTCACCCCTGACCTGGACCACGATACCCCCCGCACGTTCGACAAGCGATGCGTCGTCAGTAGCATCGTCGTCATCCTCGTCATGGGCCCCTTGGAGAACATCGAGCCGGAAGGCTTGGGGTGTCTGTGCAGCTACGAGAGATGACCTCTCTACTGTTGCAGCTACGACTTCGCCACGGATCACTTTGATCGTATCGGTCAGAGGGATCGTGGGAATCACACCATCAACATCACCGGTAGCCGCACGATCGAGAACGCGCCTAATCAGGCTGTGACGTGCCAGAGGGCGCGCTGCATCGTGGATCAGTACCCACTCAACCTCAGCGGGAATCACTGCCAAACCAGCCCGGACCGAGTCCCTGCGACGCTCCCCCCCGGGAAGTCCGCCAGGCACATCACCAACGACGACCACATTGGATGTACCCCCAGATTCAAGCGCAACCACAGCTCGACGCCAGAGCGCGGAACCACCAAGAACAAGCTCGTGCTTCGGCTCTCCGAACCGCGTTCCTGATCCAGCAGCAACCACGATTCCCCAAACATGCATCAGGAATCCGATCCTGGAGGCATCACTCCTCGTTCGGCGCTTCAGGCTCAGGGAGCGCTTGATCAAGCTTCTCGATCGTCTGCTCCTCGGAGAGCTCGAGCGAGAACTGAAGCTCAGAGACGATGATGAGTCGCGCTTTGGCCAGCATCCGCTTGAGTGCCGGGGAGATTCCTTTCACCCGATGTGCATACGTGAGGTCCCGGACAACTTCTGCTACCTGGAAGATGTCACCCGAGTTGATCTTCTCGGTAAGGAGCTTGTACCACCGACTCCAGTTGGCACCAGCCTCCTGGGGCTCATCCTTGAACACCGCGAACACCTGGCGAGCCTTGTTTCTCGTGATCACGGGCCGTACGCCACGTTCAATAGCGCTCTCAACCGGGACACGAAGAGTTAGCTGGTCTGTCGCGACCTGGAGGACGTAGTACTCCTGCTTCTGGCCAGCGAACTCGATCTTCTCACGCTTGATGATCGTCGCTGCTCCATGATGGGGATACACCACCTTGTCCC
>CAYYGI010000136.1:0-4337 GCA_964471085.1 uncultured Acidimicrobiaceae bacterium | reverse complement strand
GTTTCGGACACGCATCGCCTTGAGTTACCCGACCGGTGGTTCGGGCCAGTATGTGGCGAGTGCAGTTCCGGCCTTGGCCCGTTGATGGCAATGTGCCGTGGGAACCGACATCTCCAGCGTCGCTCGAACGTTGTTGTGCTGGTGGCAATGATGGCGCTCTCCGGCTTCCTCTCTGTCGCCGTGGCGTCGCTGTGGGTGCTACCGGCATATCTCTTCTTTGCCTGGGTGATGGTTCTTCTCACGGTGACAGACCTTGACACCAAACTCATCCCCAACCGGATGCTCTTCCCCGCGACGCTGATTGGAGTTCCGCTCCTCGTTGCCGGGCACTTGGCGGGGCCAAGTGACGGAGACCTCGTCAACGCTGCTATCGGGGGTGCTGCTTACTTCATGGTCATGCTGCTCCTCGCGTTGATCCTGCGAGGAGGCCTCGGATTCGGAGACGTCAAACTCTCGTTCCTGATCGGCGCGTTCACCGGCTATCTGAGCCTCGGTCACGTTCTTCTCACGGGAATCGGGTCGTTTCTCCTTGGTGGGGTTCTCTCGGTGATGCTCCTTGCTCTCCGCAGACAGGGACGCAAGGACGAAATTCCATTCGGACCCTTCATGACGGTCGCAGCAATGGTGACCATCTTTTTTGGGAGCGAGATCATCGCGTGGTACTTGAGATAGGGGAGATAGCGTTAATGGATTCCCTTCTTGCACCATAAGGCTCTACCCTGGTCTCTATGCTTCGGTTCCTTACCTCAGGCGAGTCCCACGGTCCCGGCCTTGTCGCGACCGTTGAAGGTCTTCCAGCGGGCCTGACCGTGTCACGAGAGGGCATCGCGAGCGAGCTTGCGCGTCGCAGGCTTGGGTTCGGGCGCGGTCCGCGTATGCGTCTCGAACGAGACGAACTCGAGATACTCGGTGGTGTCCGATTCGGAGAGACGCTCGGGGGCCCCGTCACGGTGCTCATCCGAAACACTGAGTGGGAGAAGTGGAGAGAAGAGATGTCCCCCGACCCCGGGAAGACATCGAAGCGCCAGACCAAGCCGCGCCCCGGCCACGCCGACCTGGTAGGTATGCAGAAGTACGACACCCACGACGCGCGAGACATCCTTGAGCGAGCTTCTGCGCGAGAGACCGCAGCAAGAACGGTCGTTGGTTACCTCTCGAAACAACTTCTCTCTGAGATTGGTGTGACGGTGATGAGCCACGTTGTCTCCATTGGATCGGCCAAGGCCGTCTCAGAGGTGCTCCCTCAACCCGAAGATCTCGATGCGGTGGACGCTTCCGAGGTACGGGTCTTCGACTCGGCCTCTGCCAAGGCGATGATCTCAGAGATCGAGGCAGCGAAAGCTGACAGGGACACGCTTGGAGGCGTAGTCGAAGTACTTGCGTACGGGCTTCCTCCCGGCCTTGGCAGTCACGTCCACTGGGACCGAAAGCTTGACGGTCTCCTTGCGGGTGCTTTGATGTCAATTCAGGCAATCAAGGCTGTCGAGATCGGGGACGGGCTTGCTCAGGCTGCGTCACGAGGCTCGCAATCCCATGATGAAATCATCAGAACCGACGGTGAGCTCACGAGACGGACGAACCGAGCAGGAGGACTTGAAGGGGGTATGACAACCGGTGGGGTGCTGCGCCTCCGAGCAGCCATGAAACCTATTTCGACGCTTATGCGCCCCCTTGACACAGTCGATGTCGAGACGAGGCAGCCCGTTTCCGCGTTCCGAGAGCGCAGCGATGTCTGTGCTGTCCCAGCGGCTGGGGTTGTTGCTGAACAGATGGTCGCGTTTGTGCTCGCCAATGAGGTGATGCGCAAATTCGGGGGGGACACTGTTCGTGATCTTGTTGCATCTTCGGATGCGTATCTTGCCCGGTTGCGAGATTTCTGAGATGCAGCATCTCTGGATCGTTGGCATGATGGGTGCTGGGAAGACGACCGTTGGCGTCCTTGTTGCACAGATTCTTGATCTCCCGTTCATCGATACCGATGCCGAAATCATGGTCGAGACCGGCCGAACGATCACAGAGATCTTCGAGGAAGGAGAGACGGTGTTCCGCCAGATCGAGAGCGAAGTGCTGGTCCAGGTAGCATCTCGTGAACCTTCTGTCATTGGTACGGGAGGTGGTGTCATCATCTCGCCACACAACGTAGCTGTGATGCAGGGATCCGGCACTGTTCTCCTTCTCGATGTCGACGTTCCTACGATCATCGAGCGTGTCGGACTCGATCCAACCAGGCCGCTCCTCTCCTCGGTTGAGGCTCTCGAAGAGCTCCACGGCGCGAGGAACGAGATTTACCATGCCGTTGCAGATCTGGTGTTTTCAACCCCAGGGCGTGAGCCCACTGAGATTGCGGGTGAGGTGGCGGCGTGCTTCGACATGTGATCTGGAGGAACGGTGATGCTGTCTCGACGATCACTGTTGGCAGAGGGCTCCAAAGCACTATTGTCGATGCAGCTAGGTCGCGACCTCGTGAGCGAGTAGCTCTTCTCTTCCAGCCCTCAACGGCTGATATTGCCGAGGCGTACGCATCGGGTCTCGGTGCTGCGGGTTTTGCTACTTCACGATATGAGGTACCCGACGGAGAAGGAGCGAAGCGACTCAGCGTTGTCGAGGATATTTACCGCTTCCTTAACAAGAGCGCCTTTACGCGCGACGATCTTGTTGTGGGGCTTGGTGGAGGTGCCCTCACAGATGTTGCGGGCTTTGTTGGGGCAACGTACCTGCGGGGGGTACCAGTGATGTACGTCGCGACAACCCTCGTAGCAGCAGTAGATGCTGCAATTGGGGGGAAGACCGGAGTCAACGTTGATGGAAAGAACCTCGCGGGTGTTTTCTCCCACCCTGAAGCTGTAGTCATCGATATCGACATCCTTGATCGACTCCCCGTTGCTCTCAAACGTGAAGGTGCCGCTGAAGCACTCAAGGCAGGATTCATAGAGGACATGCGCATTGTTGTGGCCTATGAGTCGGAAGCCCTCGGTGTTGATTTAGAGGAGATTGTTAACTGGTCTGTAGCGGTGAAGGTCGATGTCGTGAACGAGGACTTTCTTGAACGCGGTCGGCGCTCAATCCTCAACTACGGCCACACCGTTGGCCACGCAATCGAGAGTATCACGGGGTGGAGCCACGGAGACTCCATCGCGATCGGTATGGTCGCTGAGGGAGCAGCATCCAGGGAAGTGCTCGGATTTACAGGAGAGGAACGCCAGAGAGATGTGCTGAGAGAAGTTGGTCTCCCCCTCACCGCCCCGGGCGTTGCAGCTCAAGGCGTCCGCTCCCAGATGCAACGTGACAAGAAACGTGACGCCGCGGGGTTGCGCATGATCCTGTTGCAGGACTTCGCGTCGCCGAAGCTCCTGCACGTGGACGACGCTACCGTACAGGCATCACTTGATGTGATCGGTCTTACCTGACCAATACACCTTGCTCTGGAAGGAAGTGACCGATGTTTTCCACCAATGACGTGCGGCCCGGAATGGCGCTCAACCTGCCGGAGGGCTTGTTCTCTGTGGTCGAATACCAGCATGTAAAGCCCGGGAAGGGGAAGGCCTTCGTCCGCATGAAACTTAAGAACGTTCGCACCGGCGCGGTGCTCGACAAGACATTCAGGGCCGGGGAGAACGTCCCGAAAGCGACTATTGACCGTCGGGACTTCACTTTCCTCTACAAGGACGACATGGGCTTCAACTTTATGGATGGTGAGACCTTCGACCAGATATCTGTAGCTGAGACGTTGGTTGGGGAGAAGGCCGACTTTCTGGCAGAGAGCATGGTCGTACGTCTCGCGATGTTCGAGGGGATTCCCATTGATATCGAGATGTCTGCCTCCGTCGAACTTGAGATCACGTTCGCTGAACCGGGAGTGAAGGGCGATCGCGTATCAGGTGCTACGAAGCCAGCGACACTCGCTACAGGGAGAGTCATCCAAGTGCCGCTCTTTGTCGAAGAAGGAGACGTTGTCAAGGTGGACACGCGTACTGGTGACTACATCACCAGGGTGTCGTGAAACAGGGAGAGACCCGGGAGCAGGCTCTCGGCGCGCTGTACGCTGCGGATTCGCGCGATCTCGTAGACATCGATCTCTCGAAGCTCTCTCAGCGTGCTTCTGCTCTTGCGGAGGGAGTGTGGGAACGCAGAGAATCGATTGACGAGACGATTGTTGCGGCGTCGGCGAACTGGCGCATTGACCGTATGGCAGCCGTAGATCGCAGCATTCTGCGCCTCGGGGTGTACGAGCTCCAGAACACGGACCTCCCGATCGGCGTCGTTATCTCAGAAGCCGTTGAGCTCGCGAAGAAGTTCTCGACCGCCAAGAGCGGCCCCTTCATCAACGGCATCCTCTC
>CAYYGI010000135.1:0-4354 GCA_964471085.1 uncultured Acidimicrobiaceae bacterium | reverse complement strand
GCATCACTTCCGGTAGAGAGCTTATCCTCAGCCAGCTCAGCGCTTGCTTCGGCTGCGGTAACCTTCTTGCCACCACCAGCCTCAATCAGTCTCTTCCCCGCTGGACGTTTGCCGCCACCAGCCTCAACGACTCTCTTGCCGCCACCAGCTTCGATAATTCGCTTCTCTCGCCCGCCAGCCGCTGCTTCAGCGCGCGACTTGACAGACTTGCGATGCTTCCGGTCCGGGCCACGACCCGCGGCCAAGCGAGCTTCGGCTGCAGCTTTGTCTGTAGAAGTGAACTTCTTCATGATGTCGCCCTTATAGACCCACACCTTGATTCCGACAGCACCAACCGATGTCTCTGCGGTTGCTTGCCCGTAATCGATGTCAGCGCGCAGTGTGTGCAGCGGGACACGACCTTCGAGGTACCACTCACGGCGACCCATGTCGGCACCGCCAAGACGGCCAGAAGCCTGAACGCGAACACCCTCAGCACCAGCCTTGAGTGCTGTAGCGACGGTCCGCTTGAGCGCACGACGGAAGGAGACTCTTCCTTCGAGCTGGTCGGCCACGCTACGAGCAAGGAGCGCTGCGTCAAGTTCAGGATTGTGCACTTCGATCACATTGAATTTGACTCTTCGACCAGAGAGATCCTCAAGACCAGCACGGAGGCGCTCGGCCTCAGAACCACCCCGGCCGATAACCACTCCGGGACGACCAGTGTGGACATCAACTTGGACCTTGGAGCTGCCGATCCGCTCGATATCGATTCTTGAGATCGCTCCCCGTTTCAGCTCTCCGGTGAGGTATGCCCGGATCTTGTAATCCTCCTCGATCTGAGATGCGTACTCCTTATCCGAGTACCAACGCGACTTCCAATCAGTGACAATCCCGAGACGCAGACCGTAAGGGTGAGTCTTCTGACCCATCAGGCAACCTCCTCATGTTCTGCTACAACAATCGTGATATGACTCGTTCGTTTGAGAATCTTTGTTGCTCGACCGCGAGCTCTCGGCCTCCAACGCTTGAGCGTCGGGCCTTCGTCCGCGTATGCCTTTGACACGAAGAGCTCCTCAGCGTCGAGCGCAAAATTGTGCTCAGCGTTCGCAATAGCGGAATCGAGGACCTTCTTAACAGTGCCAGCGGCCTTCCGGTTCGTAAATTCGAGTACCGTTCTCGCCTCTTCGACGGGGAGACCCCGCACAAGATCGAGCACTCGGCGCACCTTGAACGGTGACTCGCGCACGTACTTGGCCTGGGCGTGGGCGTTCATCGCTGCCTCACGGACTGATCGCGCATATGGCCGCGGAACGTGCGGGTCGGAGCAAATTCACCCATCTTGTGGCCAACCATCGACTCGCTGATATACACAGGAACGTGCCTGCGACCGTCATGCACAGCAATGGTGAGGCCAACCATCTCAGGGATGACCGTAGAACGGCGGCTCCATGTGCGAATGACTCGCTTATCTCCGCTTGCATTCGCCTTCTCGACTTTGACCAACAGGTGCTCATCGACGAATGGCCCCTTCTTCAGGCTTCTCGCCATGACCTACCTCTTACCCTTCTTCGTACGGCGACGCACGATATACTGACTGCTTGCTTTCTTCTTGTTTCGTGTTCTGCGCTCCGGCTTCCCCCAAGGGCTCACCGGGTGGCGACCACCCGAGCTGCGGCCTTCACCGCCACCGAGGGGGTGGTCGACAGGGTTCATAGCAACACCACGTGTCTGGGGTCGCTTCCCCTTCCAGCGGTTCCGTCCAGCCTTCCCGATCTTCACGAGCTCTGCTTCGGTATTCCCTACCTGACCAATAGTTGCGCGACAGTCGAGGTGGACTTGCCGCATCTCGCCGGAGGGGAGTCGGAGGAGAGCAATGTCACTCTGCTTCGACATGAGCTGCACGGAGGTGCCTGCGGATCTCGCCATCTTTGCGCCTCCGCCGGGCCGCAACTCTACTGCGTGGATAACGGTGCCGGTCGGGATATTGCGGAGCGGGAGAGCGTTACCAACTCGAATCTCAGACTTTGGGCCAGACTCCAGCATGTCACCAACACTGAGGCCAACAGGAGCAAGGATGTACCGCTTCTCTCCATCCACATAATGGAGGAGTGCAATGCGGGCGTTCCTGTTCGGGTCATACTCAACCGAGGCAACCTTCGCGGGGACAACATCCTTCGTTCGACGGAAATCAATGATGCGATAGCGCTGCTTGTGGCCACCTCCGCGATGGCGCGAGGTGATTCTGCCATAGGAGTTCCGTCCCGATGACCGCGTCTTGGGTGCCAGGAGGCTCTTTTCAGGGGTCGACTTCGTGATCGTATCGAAGTCCGATACGGTCTGGAATCGACGCCCGGGAGAAGTCGGCTTCAGTTTCTTTACGCCCATCAGCTATACCTCGAAGACATCGATCGAGTCACCGTCTACAAGAGTGACGAGTGCACGTTTCGTGTCCTTGCGTCTCCCCACTACATAGCCGGTGCGTTTGCGTTTCCCTTTTCGATTCATCGTGTTCACCGAGGTCACCTTGACCTCGAAGATGGTCTCGATTGCTTGCTTGATCTCGGTCTTGTTCGTGCGAGGATCAACAATGAATGTGTACGTGTTCTGATCGGCAGCAAGGTCGTAGGACTTCTCAGACACGACTGGCCTAAAGATGATATCACGGGGATTCTTCATGACGCCACCTGTGAGTTCTCCTCGTCAGCGGAACTCTCAGCGTCTTGCTGATTACTGACATCTGGAGGAGATTGGCGGCTGGCCTTTGCGTGCTCCTCGGTTCCGCGTGGAGCGGTCTGGCCGAGAGCAAGAGTTCCAAGACTCATGACGATCGTCTCTGCCCAGAGCACGTCGTACGTGTTTGCTTGGCCGAGGTTGCACGCAATAACGTGCTTTAAGTTACGAAACGACTTGATCGCCATGCGCTCGTGATCCTCGGCAAGGAGAAGTACTTTACCAGTCACGCCCATGGCATCGAGAAGGGCGACAGCATTCTTCGTGCTGGGCGTGTCCCAAACATCGAAGGACTCAACAACCTTGATCTGGCCCGCTCCTGCTCGCGCTGAGAGAGCGCTTCGGAGCGCGAGGCGCTTCATTTTCTTGGGTGTTCTCTGGCTGTAATCTCGAGGCTTTGGCCCATGAGCGACACCGCCGCCGACCCACTGGGGGGAGCGGATCGAGCCGTGTCGGGCGCGGCCAAGACCTTTCTGGCGCCATGGCTTAGCGCCCCCACCGCGCACCTCTGCACGCGTCTTGGTTGAGTGGGTGCCAGCGCGTCTTGCTGCGAGTTGCGCGGTAACTACCTGATGCATCACATCGGTGTTCGGTTCAATGCCAAAGATGTCAGGGTTGAGTTCAACCTCTCCCTGGAGAACACCGTCGGCGGTATACATCTCAGCGATGATCTTGTTACCCATTGACCTTCACCGCCTCTCGAACAACAACAACTGCGCCCTTCGGACCCGGAATAGCACCCGCAAGAAGAAGAAGGTTCCGATCCGCATCCACTTGGATGATGTCGAGATTCATGATTGTTCGCTGATCGCCACCCATGCGGCCTGGCATGCGCTTCCCTTTGAATACGCGAGCCGGTGTCGCACAGGCACCAATTGCACCCGGCGCACGGTGAACCTTGTGCGTTCCATGCGAGGCACCCTGCCCCTTGAAGTTGTAGCGCTTCATCACTCCCGAGAAACCCTTCCCCTTCGTGATGCCGGTTACGTCGGCCTTCTTCCCCTCTTCAAGTACGTCAGCAACAGAGAAGGTCTGGCCAAGCTCGAAAGCATCCGGATCATCCACTCTGACCTCGATGAGGTACTTGTGCGGCACCACGCCCGCCTTTGCGAAGTGGCCCGTCGATGGCCGGCCTGCCTTCTCGGTTGACATCTCCTTGAAACCAATCTGGATTGCTGAGTATCCATCGGTATCGAGACGCTTGATCTGGGTCACGACTACAGGACCAGCCTTGACGGCAGTCACAGGAATCGCTCGATTCTCGTCATCAAAAATCTGGGTCATTCCCAGCTTCTCGCCAATGATGGCACCAAGGGTCACGCTCATGTCTTGATCTCAACTTCTACACCCGCTGGGAGGTCGAGGCGCATGAGCGAGTCGACAGTCTTTGCGGTCGGTTCAAGGATGTCGATGAGGCGCTTGTGGATGCGCATCTCGAATTGTTCCCGTGATGTCTTGTCGACGTGTGGTCCGCGAATAACCGTGTACCGGTGGATCTTGGTCGGCAGGGGAACCGGACCTCTGATCTTTGCCTGGGTGCGGACCACCGTTTCCGCGATCTTGCGCGCCGACTCATCGACGACCGAGTGGTCGTATGCCTTGAGCCGGATGCGGATCCGATGTTCATCTGCCATTAGTTCTC
>CAYYGI010000134.1:0-4451 GCA_964471085.1 uncultured Acidimicrobiaceae bacterium | reverse complement strand
ATTCTGTTTCCGCCGTCTGGCCGTCCCAGGAGAATCATGTCTCCAACTCCGAGCGGGAATTCGTCATCAGCTCGCCCCCCTCGAACCGCGAGCGCCATCTGTCCATGACTATCAGTGTGCAATACGACCTCCCCCTCTCCAACATCGCCGTAGGTGAGACCCCACACAATGCGATACTGCTGCATCTCAACGGTGACCAAGACGTCGTCTCCTTCGGATAAGCCGAGTGATCTCACTTCGTCAGGGGTCACATTGATCTGGATATTTCCATACGAGTCAATCCAGAGAACGCTCCCGCGTATCCCCCCTGAGGGAGCTACTTCCGAGAGTGGTAGGAGGAGAGGAGTGATAGAGCCAGGATCGAGCGTCGGCCCGAGAGCCGTGATCTCTGCCTGGCCTGAAGCAAGCACGGCTGCTGCGGGGCCAAAGATGTCTCTTCCCGCGAAAGTCGCGCCCCGAGAGGGGAGCTGAAAGAGTGGTTCCTCAAGAGAGACGATGACATCAGCACCCCCGACGATCGCCACTGCAGGCGCGAGCACGCCATTGTCCGGGCCAACAAAGAATCCGACCGGTGTGCGAGCAGCGATCGCTCTCCGATCCGTGCCAACTCCAGGATCAACGATGGCGAGGAACACACCGTCGGGCATGAACTGCACAGCGCGAGTGAGCGCCATTGCGCCACCGTGGATATCTCCATTCTCGATTCCGTGCGTAATGTCAAGAATCCGCGTCGAGGGTGCAATGCGCGCAATGACGCCGTGTACCACTCCAACAAACTCGTCGATATGCCCAAAGTCACTGAGAAAGGAGATCGTGCCGTTCATTCCTCAAGAGGTTAGCTCTCGCCTCTCGACATCCAGGCGTCTAAGCTCACTCTATGACCGACACCATTCCTGGCCTCACCGTATTCGACACAATTGAACCGTCTGAGAGCGTCACACAGCCGAATATAAGAACCAAGAAGTACTTGGATGAGATGGGGAGACTCCAGGCTGAGCTGGTGAAGCTCCATAGCTACGTCAAGGACGAGGGGCTCAAAGTCGTCGTGATCTTTGAGGGCCGCGACGCCGCAGGGAAGGGGGGTGCTATCAAGAGGATCACTGAACGACTGAATCCGCGAGTCTGTCGTGTTGAAGCTCTCGGAACCGCGACTGAGCGCGAGAAGTCGCAGTGGTGGTTCCAGCGATACGTGAGCAGACTCCCCGCTGCAGGGGAGATGGTGCTCTTCGATCGGTCGTGGTACAACCGGGCACTCGTTGAGCCGGTGATGGGATTCTGTACCCAGGAGGAGTACAAGGAGTTCCTCCGTTCCTGCCCCGAGTTCGAGCGTATGCTCGTTCGTAGCGGGATCATCCTCATCAAGTACTGGTTCTCAGTGAGTGATGAAGAGCAGGAGCGCCGCTTCCAAGCCCGACTCGACGATCCCGCTAAGCGTTGGAAATTGAGCCCTATGGACCTTGAGTCTCGAACAAGATGGGTGGAGTTCTCACGAGCCAAGGACATCATGTTCGACCACACAGACATCAAACAGGCACCGTGGTACGTTGTGAATGCCGAGAGTAAGAAGCGGGCACGCCTGAACTGCATCAGCCACCTTCTCTCGGTGATCCCTTACGAGGACCGCGCAGTGGACTCCATCAAGCTCCCACCGCGCCAGGGCGACGGAGGGTACATCAGGCCACCAATCGCAGAGCAGACGTTCGTACCTGAGAGGTTCTAGAGGGAGCGGTCAGGTATTGGGGGATTCAGGCATCGCGGCGCCGGAGCGCCAGCCAAGCGACGAAGAAGCTGGCCGCCGCCCAACCAACCATGATCGCAATGGCGTGCAGCATCGAGAATCCAAGTCCCGGAGGTGCAAACGCCATCAATTCTTCAGGGAAGGCGACAGGGAAGAGAGCCGTGGTCGCAGCCGAAATCGAGATAGTCTCGTACCGGTCCCACATCCCCAGGAGGGGGTCAAGGACGAAGACGAAAGCGAGTGCTACTCCAATCGCAGGGCCCACAGAGCGGAAGAGCGCCACAAGAGCAAGGCCGATAGCGATCCACGTAAGTTGGATAAGCCCGACTTTCCCGAGGATGGTGAGCCACTCAAGTGCGCTCGGGGCACCGTACCCCGGAACTGCGAGCGCCACCAAGATGGCCCCACCCGCGATAGCTACTGCCATGACGATCGTGGACGCAAGCGTGAGGACGAAAAGGCGTGCCGCGATGTGGTGAAGTTTGCGTGAGTCACGAGTGAGCGCAGCCGCCCACACAGTCCCGCCAAACTCACTACCAAGCATGACAACCGCGAGAATCAGCGGGAACCATGTCTGCCCAACAACTGCCTGGATAGCCGTGAAATATGCTTCCGGCTTCTCGACGACGGGCATCACACCAGCAATGTCCTCGGGCATGAGGCGATCAAAGAAGAACGTGAAGAAGAGCATGACCCCGACGAAGAGCATCAGGATGATCGTCATAATCGGGTACAGTTTGCGACGAGTCAGTTTCAAGTATTCGGCGTAAACCAGGCTCATGGCGCTTCCTCCTCAGCGCTGTTCGCACCGGTCATATCCAGGAAGAAACTCTCGAGCGATACCCGCTCCGTGCTAACCTCGGTAGGGTAAATGCCTGCTGCACCGAGGACTTGCACCACCGTCGATGCGTCGGTTGAGTTGACAACGAGGCCGGTGCCGGAGGAAGAGGCCTCGATACCGTGGGCCGCCAATGCGCTGATAGCTGCATCGTCACTCTCCACGGTGACCCGGGTGGCTTCTCCGACAAGCAACTCTTCGATCGGGCCGTGAGTGATGAGCCTTCCCTTATCAATCATGATCACGTAGTCGGCGAAAGCCTCGATATCGGCCAGAACATGGCTCGAGATAACGATGGTGCACCCCTCGTCGGCAAGGGTTCTGAGCCGTGCCCGGAACATGTTCTGACCCGCAGGGTCGAGGCCGTCGAGAGGTTCGTCGAGAAGCAGGAGATCCGGGTCGCCGATCAGGGCCGCAGCCAACGCGAGGCGTTGGCGCATCCCCTTGGAATACCCCTTCACCTTTCTATCTGCGTCCGCGGTCAGGCCGACGAATTCGAGCATCTCATCAACCTGATGATGTCCGTACCCGAGCTGATGTGCAGCGATCCTGAGGTTGACCCTCCCCGTGAGCACCCGAGCCAACCCGGGCTCTTCAATGATTGCGCCGACCTTCTTGACGACATCCGAGAGCTGGTCGGGCACTGTGTGCCCGAGCACCCGCACGTCTCCCGAGTCAAAGCGCGTCAGGCCGAGCAGGGACCGAAACATAGTCGTCTTCCCCGCGCCGTTCGGCCCGAGAAACCCGGTCACCGCACCCGCCGGTAACTCCAAGTCGAGGCCGTCGAGTGCCCGTATCTCGCGCCTCGCCTTCTTGCGAATCGCTCGCTTGTAATACGTTTTTCTAAGATCAACCGTCTCAATAGCGTTTCGGTGACCAAAGATCATCTCTCGATGTTAGGCAAAGAACGAGCCGAACTCTTCCTAAAGTTCGTCTCGATGAGACTCATCCTCGATGCGCGCACCGCAGCCTTTGCTGCCCTCGTTGACTCTGCAGCCCTCCTCTCTCCAACCCCTCTCTCGATGGAGGATGCTGTTCTCGCCTACCGCCGCGGATTGGCAGGGTCCCGGGCATGGATGAGCGGCAGGTTCCTGTGCAGGGCATCCCAGCTCTCAGAACTTGCAGCGGTCGCCACCACATCCTTCGTTGCTGGGGACCAGCCTTGGGAGATAGGAGTCATCTTCGACCTCTCCCCCGGCGAATCAGCGGCCCTCGCTTCAGATTTTCGCGCTGAGATGGATCCTGTCATGACTGTTGCAGCCACCGAAGCCTGCCTCGATGACCCAACTACGCAGGGCATTCATAGGCTCTTCGACGCACTGCTCTCCCCAGCACCCGCAGTGGTCCCCTTCGTCGAGGTCGACCACTCGGGCACCCTCGGTGGCCAGATCGCTCTCATTGCCGATGCGCTCTCGAGTCGGAACCGGGTGGGGGGGGCGCAGATCCGGATTGGCGGCCCATCTGTTAGCTCTCTTCCAACGTCTGGGGAAGTAGCGGAGTTCATCATGGCAGCAACTGCCCGGAAGCTCCCTTTTAAGTTGGCAGGAAGCCTTCACCGGCCGATCCGCCACTTCGACGAATCAATCAATGATGACCGGCATGGACTTGTGAATCTTGTCGTAGCTTCAGCACTGGCCGGAACGGGAGAATCCAGGGAGACGGTCGAGGCTGTCGTGGCAGAGACCGATCCAGAGGCATTCTCCCTCTCGGTTGCATTTGCACGGTGGCGTTCCTACGAAGTGACCGGTGCCGCGCTGAGGCGGATGCGACAATCCGGGTTGATCTCTTCTGCGTCTCACAGTCTCGAGGAGCCTGTCGAGGCCCTCGCCGGTCTTAGCTTTCTCGGGGAGGGAGCGTGACAGGGAGGAGAGAACG
>CAYYGI010000133.1:0-4479 GCA_964471085.1 uncultured Acidimicrobiaceae bacterium | reverse complement strand
CACCGTTCAGAGGCTGGAGGCGCCTACTTGCTCGCTTATATCATCCGGAGGCTTGTCTACGGTGTTGTCACGCTCCTTGCGTTGAGCGTCATTGTTTTCACGCTGTTGCAGATGACAGGGGGTGGGCCGCTCGACCGTTTGAGGCTCAACCCACGGATGGCACCGCACATCGCGACGCTTACGGAGTTGTGGGGGCTTGACCAGCCAGCATGGCGGCAGTACTTTGCTTGGCTCGACAACTACACAGACCTCACGGAGCTCTCCCTCCAGAACTTCCTACCAATTATCGCTATCGGGGTTGCAGTTGCTTTGACGCTTCTCGTCCTGAAGGTTCTTGAGAGCCAGTGGAAGGGCTTGTACCTCGTTGGCATCTGGGTCTTGGCTCTCTGGGTTGCTATCTCGAATACGACAATCAAGTTTGATTGGGGAATGTCCTTCGCGGGTTCAGGAGACGTATGGGATCTCGTGTTCTCCCGGGTAGGAGCAACGTTCCGGCTCGGTTTTGCTGCTCTGACGATCGCGCTCGTCCTCGGCGTTTCACTCGGCATTTATCAGGCAGTACGGCAGTACTCCTTCTTCGACCAACTCGGCACCCTCGGCGCGTTCTTCGCCTTCTCGACACCAATTTTCGTCATAGCTCTCGGTCTCCAGATCATCCTTGCTCTCTATCTCGAGAGATGGACCGGGGTCAAGCTCTTCTTCGTCACAGGGATGAATAGTCCGGGATACTCCGATATGACAACAATGGGTCAGATTGTTGACACCATGCAACACCTGACGCTCCCCGCTCTTGCCATTGGGCTGATCTCGCTCGCGGTGTATGCGCGATTCCAGCGCACATCGATGCTCGAGGTGCTGCACTCAGATTACTTGCGTACAGCAAAATCCAAGGGGCTTCCACGACGGAAGGTGATCATCAAGCACGCACTGCGCAACGCGATGATCCCTGTCGTGACTCTCATCTCTCTTGACATTGCTGGTATGGTCGGTGGAGCGATCATCACGGAATCGATTTTCGGCTGGCCGGGAGTCGGTCGTCTCTACATCGATGCAATTACGAATCTTGACTACCCCGTCGTAATGGCGATCGTCCTGCTCATTGGGATGGGCCTCGTGTTCATGAACATTGTAGCTGACATTCTCTACGGAGTCCTCGATCCAAGGGTGCGGTATGAGTGATCAAAATCCTGGTGCGTCTCGACACGCGGTAGATCTTGCGGAGGTTGAAGGCCTCTCGGTAGAACCGGTGACTCAGTGGAGCATGTTCTCAAAGAGGCTTCGGCGGCACAGACTTGCGATGATAGCGGTCTTCTTTCTCATCTTTCTCTTCTCCCTGGTATTCTTGGCACCTGTCTTGCAGGATCTTGGTTGGGTTGATGACCCCACAGAGCACCTCCTTGACGAGAACGGGAGAATTCTGCGCCATATCCCACCCAAGCTGGATTCTGGGAATGTGCACTACGAGGAGATCGTCAACCGCGAAAGAGTTATGTTCCAAGCTTCTCCGACCGCGCTGCTGCTTGGCTCGGACCATCTTGGGCGCAGTGTGTTTAGCCGTGTCATCTATGGTGGGAGGGCGTCACTCATCGTGGGTCTCGTTGCTGGGCTTCTCGTTGCTTCGATTGGTACGTTCGTCGGCTCCATAGCGGGCTACTACCCTGGGGGTATTGACCAATCGTTGATGCGTTTTACGGATCTCGTCCTTGGGCTGCCGCTTCTCCCGGTTGCGATCGTTGTTGGGCGCATCCTCCCTGAGATAGAATTCTTACCCAATTTTATACAGGAGGGACCGTTGGGCATTGCAATGTTGCTCGGGTTCCTCGGGTGGGGGGGTCTCTCTCGGATTGTGCGCGCTGAGTTCCTCTCTCTCCGTGAGAAGGAGTTCGTCGAGGCGGCGAAGGCTGCTGGTGCAGGCGACGCGCGTATCGTGTTTAGGCATATCCTCCCGAACGCTATGGGCCCGATCATTGTTCTGACAACGCTCACGGTTGGTCTGGCGATCATTGTCGAGTCAGCGCTCTCCTTCCTCGGCTTCGGGGTCCGGCCTCCAACGCCTACTTGGGGTGCAATGGTGGCTCAAGGCGGCAGGATGGCGATCCGTGGATTCTGGTGGGAACTCGTGTTCTCCGGTACAGCACTTGTGAGCACTGTGCTCGCAATCAACTTCCTGGGGGATGGCCTGCGTGACGCGCTTGACCCGACCCAGACCATAGAGCGAAAGTAGGCGCCGTGGCTGATCCCCTTCTGAAGGTCAGAGACCTTCGCACATATTTCTCCACCGAAGAAGGTGTTGTGAGAGCTGTTGACGGCATCTCCTTCGATCTTGTTCCGGGCGAGCGCCGTGGCATCGTGGGGGAGTCGGGGTCTGGAAAGTCCGTCACGGCGTTGTCGATCATGCGACTCATTGAGCCACCCGCCGGGGAGATCGTAACGGGAACCATTGAGTTTGCAGGGGAGAACCTCCTCATGTTGGGGGAGGACGAGATGCAGAAGATCCGTGGAGGGAAGATCGCGATGATTTTCCAGGACCCCATGACAGCTCTGAACCCGGTGTACACGATCGGTGATCAACTCATCGAGACGATCCTGCTTCACCAGGGCGTGTCGAAGTCAGAGGCGAGAAAGCTCGCGATCGAGGCGTTGGAAGATGTCCAGATTCCAGATGCTGAGGGCAAGCTTGCTGACTACCCGCACCAGTTCTCCGGCGGTATGCGCCAGCGCGTGATGATTGCTATGGGCCTCTCGTGTGGTCCTGATCTCTTGATTGCTGATGAACCAACGACAGCACTCGACGTGACAACACAGGCTCAGATCATGCATCTCATGTTGACACTCGCTACAGAGCGGGACACAGCGGTGCTCCTCATCACGCACGATCTCGGTGTCGTTGCAGGGTTCTGCGACACTGTGCAGGTGATGTATGCGGGGGGGATAGTGGAGCATGGCACCGCGAACGAGGTGTTCCACAATCCCCAACACCCATACACGTGGGGTCTCCTCGGTTCAATGGCTCGCCTCGACTCAGACCGCAAGCGCCGCCTGCACTCGATTGTTGGATCACCCCCTTCTGTGATCAACCTCCCTCTCGGCTGTCGGTTCAAGCCTCGTTGTGAGTTCTCGATCGAGAAGTGCGGCAAGGTCCTCCCAATCCTCCAAGAGGTTGGCACATCGGGTCAACTCGTTGCGTGTCACCGCGCCGACGAGCTCGACCTCAAGACGATTGCTGTAGAGATTGAGGAGCACAAAGAGGTGGCTTCGTGAGCAACACCATAGACAAGACTCTCCACTCTGAAGCGAGTCTGCCTGATCAGGACCCATCGGATCTCCCCGACGACGTCATCATGCGCGTGAACCACCTCGTGAAGGAATTCCCGATCAAGCGTGGCGTCTTCTTCAAGAAGCAGGTAGGAGCGGTGTACGCCGTCTCCGGAATCTCCTTCGAGGTGAAGAAGGGAGAGACGCTCGGTCTTGTTGGAGAGTCGGGATGCGGAAAATCAACGACAGCACGCTCGGTTGTGCGGCTCCTCGAGCCCACGGCAGGGGATGTATGGTTCCGCTCAGAACGACTTGATGGGAGAGTCATCAACGTCGCGACTGCTTCCAAGAAAGAACTGCGCTTGATCCGCGAGGACATCCAGATCGTTTTCCAAGATCCTTACGCCTCCCTCAATCCGAGGATGACTGTCGCAACGATCATTGCTGAGCCGTTGATCGTGCACGGTGTAGGGACGAAACAGGAACGCATGGAGGAAGTTAAGCGGCTTCTCGAGGTTGTAGGCCTCCAACCAGAACACGCGAATCGGTATCCACACGAGTTCTCGGGAGGTCAACGCCAACGGATTGGAGTTGCGCGGGCTCTTGCGCTCAAACCCTCCTTCATTGTGTTGGATGAACCGGTTTCTGCGCTCGATGTCTCGATCCAGGCCCAGGTACTGAACTTGCTCGATGACCTCCAAGAAGAATTCGATTTGACGTATCTCTTCATCGCGCACGATCTCTCGGTTGTGCGTCACATCTCGGATCGTGTCGCTGTTATGTACCTCGGGCACATCGTCGAGCTCGCCGATCGCGATGCCTTGTATGAGCGGTCGATGCACCCCTACACCCATGCGTTGCTCTCGGCTGTGCCGATCCCCGATCCCGAGATCGAGAAGAACCGGGAACGAATCCTGCTCGTCGGCGATATTCCGCACCCGTCGAATCCGCCACCAGGCTGTCGC
Source organism: uncultured Acidimicrobiaceae bacterium (assembly GCA_964471085.1). Classification (GTDB taxonomy): domain Bacteria; phylum Actinomycetota; class Acidimicrobiia; order Spongiisociales; family UBA5794; genus B3-G11. Next base: position 259 of record CAYYGI010000133.1, on the reverse strand, counting down.
TTCAATACGCGCTGCCCGATTGCGGTGGAAGGCAAGTGCGATGTCGATAAACCGGAGTTCGTGGAGCTAGAGCCCTCCCACTGGGTGGCTTGTCACTTCCCAGAAGTCAAGAAGGTCATCTGACCGTTCTCCTGATACGGTCGGTATACTCCCGGCTCTCACCACGTCGGAGTGGCGGAATTGGTAGACGCGCTAGGTTGAGGGCCTAGTGAGCTTTTAGCTCGTGGAAGTTCGAGTCTTCTCTCCGACACTCACACCC
>CAYYGI010000132.1:2587-4485 GCA_964471085.1 uncultured Acidimicrobiaceae bacterium | reverse complement strand
ACGAGGGCTTGGAGTTGCTCAAGATCCTGGGGTGGTGGCGTTCTCCACGGGATCGGGTAGACAGGGACTCGATATCTCGCGGCGAGTTCATCTGCGGCGTCGGATTGACGCCGTGCTTCGCCTGCCCACGCCCGCAGGTTCGACTTGGCAATCTCCCTGACTGCGGCGTCCGGGACGTTGCGGATCGGGCGATCCGCAGCAGCAATCCAACTCTCAGGGAGCTTCCGATTGAAGAGGATTGCTTTAGGTTGAATGTCGATTCCATCGAGTTCGCTAAAGAATCGTCGCGTCTCGTGGATCGGGGTCGGGTCAGCAGTAGTGACAACGATTGTGGCGGCTGCTTGCAAATGCATCTCGATGGTGCGCGATCGCAGTGAGATGGTGTCGTGCATCGTGCGTAGATCGATGAGGAAGTCGGTGATATCGCTCAACATGGGGCCACCGAGCACAGAGTCCGCGATCCTGAGCATCGGCTTCGCGGTGAATCGGTAGAGGAGGGCTCGACCCGGAAGGTTCGATCCGGTGATCCATTTGAGGAGTTTCCCCGAAATCAGGTTGTTCGCCATGGCAGGTGCCAGGTAAAAGTCGATGCCACCACCCGAGGGGGGTGTATCCACCACGACCACATCGAAACGGTTCGTCTCGATGTACTCGGCCATGCGTTCCCCCGCTGCATAGGACTGGGCAGCGGGAAAACGTTCAGCGAGCGCCTGAAAATACGGATTCGCGAGGAGTCTCTCACCGACTTCAGGTTCGGCATATCGGTGGATGATTGCTTCCCAGGAGGCGTAGGCGTCAAGCATTGCAGCCCACATTCCATCGACGCCTGCAATCTGGACTGGCTTGTCATTGAGCTCCTCAAGACCCAGTGCATCAGCGAGTCGTTTCGCTGGATCGATCGTGAGTACCAGCGTCGATCGTCCACGTTGAGCAATTGCAGCGCCGAGGGCAGCCGACAATGTCGTCTTGCCGACACCTCCGGCGCCAGTGACAATGATCGTCGATGTCACAGGGGGACACCTATTTTGTCTGCGAGTTGTTCGGTTACTTCTCCAGGGGAGAACACACCCAACAAGTAAGGGAGGGAGATGGAGTGCGGGCAGTCGTTCGCCCATTTATCTCGTTCCGCTTCAAGGCGGAGCTGGAGCGTCGCTGCTTCATGAAGCGCAGTATCTCCCAGAAGTGCGAGGTCTGACTCGGACATTCCTGAAGAAGCAAGCACGCGGTTGAGGATGATGGTCGGTTCCGGGCCGAGTGCATCGTCCCGGATTGCAGTGACTGCTTCCCGGGTTTCGAGTATGGGGAGCTCCGCTGGGGTCGTGACAATATGAATCGCGGTCACCCTCTCGCTGCGTAGCCTTGTCGCCAACCCTCGCGCGAGCCGCCGCACGTTGCCTGTCGGTACGAGTTCAGCAACAGTTCTGGGCGCTCTGAGATATGACTGGAACTGGCCGAGCGGGGGAGCATCGACAACCACGACATCCCAGGAACCGGTTGTTGTCTCCGCTACAGGCTTACCGATGCTGAGGATTTCTCGAACCCCTGGCGCAGTCTCGGCAAGAACAGCCAATGCGTTGCTGATTTGTCGTGTGGGTACACCCTGGGGGAGATGCAACTGCCCCTTGAGGTACTCATCGAGAGCATCAGAGCGATTTATCGCCAAAGCAAAGAGTCCGGGGCGGACTTCGATGGGGTCATACTTGAGTTGCGAGGTGTTGAGATGTGCTGCGAGTCCTGTCTGGCCGAGCATGTCGATAGCGAGAACTCTGAGTCCCCGCCGAGCAAAGTCAATTGCTGTAGCCGCGGCTACAGCTGATTTACCGGTCCCTCCTTTACCGGAGACGAATATGAGGCGAGTTCTCTTCATCACTGCGAGGGTAGACAGAACTCAGAACTCA
>CAYYGI010000132.1:0-2487 GCA_964471085.1 uncultured Acidimicrobiaceae bacterium | reverse complement strand
TGGCTACTCTCGATATGGACGAATTCTTGCAGCGTTTCCTGGCGAGGGCGGATGCCGTTCGCGAACGAGGCATCCCCCCTCTTGAGGGTGCCTCCCGGAAACAGTTCATTGAAGCTGCGGAGAAGGACTATTTCGACTACAACCTGATCGCGTCGGCTGCTTGGTCAGTCGATGGGGGAGACCTCGTACTGCGGATCCCGCTCTCAGGGTGATGGGTCGTTGAGTCCGAGTGCTGCTCGCTTTCCAGCAGCGTGGCGTTCGGTCTCGATGCGGGCAAGCTCGTACGTGTTGTGATCCACATACTTCATTGCTGAAGCAATCCTCGTGTGGCCGGCTACTTCTCCGATCTGGCGGTGCATCTCCTGGCAGACTTCTCGATAGTCGGGGTGTCCGCCCTGTTGAGTACGCAACTCAAGCATGTGGAATGCTTCTCGGGCGTTCAAGTTCATATAGAACCGCACCCGGTTCGCGAACGGGACAACGTACTGCGCTACGTTGGATCCGGCGCTCGACGAAATTGTGTCGTGGAGATCTGCTGTTCGAGCCATAGCCTCATCCCACTGGCCCTGGGCCCCAATGTCGATGATCGCGCTCGGTGTGAGGTAACCGTGCTCGGGAGTGAGCTGTTGCCATTCAAGAGTCAACATGCGGTGCCGTTGGAGGTCCCGGAAGATCCCATAGTCGCACAACACGTCGAACCGATAGAAGGTCTGTTCCATGGCTCTACCTGGCTTGTGCCGCCGATTGGTCCGGTCCCCAACGTAGTCCGTGAAAATGTCGTCGATTTCGGCTTCGCTCAGGGAAGATACGATCTCCCTTATCTGTGAGTCAGGGAGGTTCGAGTAGGCGTACAACGCTGCAGCGGCGACTTTCCGCTCACCCTCTGGATCGAATTCGACGAGCGTCACGAGGGGTGCTTTCGTAGGTTGGGCCTCTCGCGAGCGAACCACGCCCGACGTCCTGGCCTCCATCGTCTCCGCGATCTCCTCGAAGTAACGGACCCAGGCACCGCCTCGCTCCGGCACATCAACTCGCCCCAAGAACGAAGGGATGATCTCGCGCAGTTCGGTGAGCATCTCGTGTGCGAACCACTGCACTTCAACAAGCGGGTTGGCCAGCATGCGTAGGAGGAGCGCCTCGTACGCCTGACCCGAAGCAAAAATACCCACGTTTGACTGTGTTGAAGCGGGGAGCAGACCCCTCGCGTCGTCGCATGCTTTCGCTCTGATGGTTGACCGCCAGACAAAATTTGAGTCATTCGATTGTTGCGGATAGAGATGCTCGTAGTGCGTCACGAGTCTGGCAACAACATCGCTGTATGTCCCGAAGAGCCAGTCCATCTCGGTCTTGTATCTCGTGACGAGGCCCTGGTCGGAGAGCTCGGAAGGTATCTGATATCGGTAACGGTCGCCGAGCTTCTTGTCGTAGAAGATGTAGCGCGTTGATTGCTCAAGGTAGGATGCAAGGCGTCCCCACTCGAGAACTTTGGTGAGAATGTTCGACGCCTGCTCGACCGCGAGATGAGCTGCTCCGAGCTGGGCTACGGAGTCGTCACCGAACTGGGTAAACACTCGGTCGTACAACTCAACCGCTCGCTCTATCCCGACAGGCGCTGCGTTCTCGCTCTCTTGGGCAATCGCGGTGATGCCGAGATCTGCATTCTCCACGAATTCGTCAAGAAAGAGCCTCCTGACGGACTTTGGGGAGCGGCTGTAGCGCGCAAAGAGCGCCCCCTTGACTACCTCAGGGAGCCCTTGGAGAGCGAACACCGGTCCATCTATATTGGTGAAGTACCGAGCAAGAATCGCTCGCTCATGTTTCGTGTATGACTCGATGTGGTATGTGGATGGAGCAACGTCGCTGGTGTTCACGAACTGCCTCTCATGAGTTTCATCCACTGCACCGTATCACGACCCGGAGTTCGTCGGCAATCACGTCTCGGCCTGTAGCCTTCCCCCTTATGGTGGTTGTCAGGGTTCTGCTCGGCGGTTTGGTAGCAATGCTCGTTGTTGTTGTCGCGTTGCCCGCTATTGTGCTCTTTGATCTCGTTGCGGGCGGGACAGGTCTTGGTCTCTGCCCGACTGGCCTTGGTACGTGCACAACAACGGTGCATACGCTCTTGGAGCTTCTCGCGATCCTTGTTGTGGCGGGCACAGCGATCGGTGCAGGAGTGGTCGGCTGTCTGCACCTGCTGCGGCGTTCACCATGAAGGTGACACCGCGCCTGCCGGTACGCTCTCGCCATGGCCACCAAGATCCCCCCCGGATTCGATGAGGAGGTTCCACCGTTACTGGAGCGACTCCCTGACTATCTCGCAACCTTCGGTATTGGTCTGGTCGTTTCTGGTCTGATTGGTGCTCTCATCTGGTTGACAAGCGACATACCTGCAGCAATGACGATTGGTTACACAGTCATCTTGTACGGCGTCGTGTTGTTGCTGGCGGGGGGAGCTTCCGGAGGTGGATACACCAACATGGGGATGGGTGC
>CAYYGI010000131.1:0-4526 GCA_964471085.1 uncultured Acidimicrobiaceae bacterium | reverse complement strand
TGTTGCGTTAAGAACTCGTAAATCTCCACCATATCGACCCCGGGAATAGTCTCGACGGGCATTGCGGCAAGCACGTGGGAGTTCGGGCGGACCGACGGCCAGGCGGCACCATTCCACCGCTCGGCCATCTGATCCGATACGGTGCGGCAGCACGCGCCGCCAGGACACGCCGAGACAGACCTCCGGTCGGTATTCCACCCCCTGAACCACTTCGCGTCCTCGAAGCGTGCACCCACCGTGATTGCTGCGGCAGCTTCGTCGGCAACCTCGACGAATGTTGCGCACCAGAACGTCCCTTCTCTCGTGTCGGTGTACTGATAGTGAATGGTGTAGCGGGCGTCAGACACGAACGCCTGCCTCGTACCCCACTCCCGACAGAGACGCTGGCCTTCGATGGCACCAGCAGAGTTCTGAGGGAAGGGCACACCATTGTTCGAATACGCCTTCCAGATAATACCTTGTTCGTCGGATCGCACGAAGTGGCTGTGGAGACCCAAGTGCTCTGTCGCTAGGTTCGTGAAGCGGTGGCCTGCCATCTCGTAGCTCACGAAGAAGCGATCCTTGAGGTCCTCGACAGAAAGGTTTCTATCGGCTTTGGCTTCGCGTAGGAAAGGTGCCGCGGAAGCCTCAGGCACGAGGACGGCACCAGCAAAATAATTCGCTTCGACGCGCTGTCGCAAGAACTCTGCGAAGTCCTTCGGGTCCCGATGACCAAGGGCGAAATGTCCAAGCGTCTGGAGAATGACTGTTCGGGAACGTTTCGAGTCGAGATTGTCCCTGCCATGCACGTATATCCGGCCGTTGCGCAGATCGGCAACAGACCGAACTGAGGCGGGCACATCTGGTGTGCGGATCACCTTGAACCCGAAATGGCCAGCAAGCGCGTTGAGATCACCCTTCGACATTGCACCGTGGCCCTTGAACCCGATCGCGTCCACTGCGTTCGCAGCAAGCACCTCAATCTCACCAAAGTAGTTGCCGCGCTTCGTCATCTCCTCCCTGAGATGGGAGTTCACAGCTCTCGCGTCACCTCGTGAGAAGGTAGCGGTTGCATCGCGCCCCTGTAACTCGTCGTACAGGCGCACGATGTGTTCAAGCGCTGCGTCCGGGAGACGCGCCGTTGGCTTCAGATAGGGGAGCCCAAGATCTCGATACACCTGGTCGCGTTGCGCACGCTCGATCGCCACCTCCATCTCCGCTCTTCTCGAAGGGGGCACGGCAGAGAGCAGGTCTGGAACATCCACCCCGAGCGCCCCGGAGAGATCGTTGATCAGACCGAGCCTCGGCTCCCGCTTCCCATTCTCCAATTGTGAGAGAAACGGGGCAGGTTTCGACACCTTCTCTCCGAGATCGTCGAGCGTCATCCCCGCTGCCTTTCGGTAGTGCCTGACACGTTGTCCGAAGACGAGTAGGTCGATTGTTGCCACGAATTTGCCTCCTTGTGCTCACAATACGCAACATCCGTAATTCTTATCATTGCATACATGTGCGTTTCACGCAACTTTGGAGTTTCCTATCAAGACACGAAAGGGACGCATTGCAACACACTCGCATCCTCGGCGACCAAGACGGACGTCTCGCTCAGATTGTCAGCGATGACGCTCTTGGGTTCGTTCGCGACCTTCACAATCTCTTCGACGATCGACGCAGAGAGTTACTCGAAGCACGGCACCAAGGGCACCAGGAACTCTACCCAGAGACAGATCTCGATTTTCTCCCTGAGACAGCGGCTATCCGGAGCAGTGAGTGGAGCGTTCTTCCAGCACCTCTGGATCTCACAGACCGCAGATGTGAGATCACCGGGCCAACAGACCGCAAGATGGTCGTCAACGCCCTCAACTCTGGTGCAAGAGTCTTTATGGCCGACTTCGAGGACTCGAACTCCCCTACATGGGCCAACATCACGGGAGGCCAGATCAATCTCTTCGACGCTATTCGCAGGCAGATCGACTTCACCTCTGATACGGGGAAACGATATGCGCTCTCTGACTCACCTGCGACGATCATGGTTCGTCCCCGCGGTTGGCACCTCATCGAGAAGCATGTTGAGGTCGACGGCGAAGGTGTTTCGGCCTCCCTCTTTGACTTCGGGATCTACTTCTTCCAGAACGCTGACGAACTCATTGCTCGAGGATCAGGACCGTACTTCTACCTCCCCAAACTGGAAAGCCATCTCGAAGCGCGACTCTGGAACGATGTCTTCCTCTCTGCCCAGGAACAACTCGGCATCGAGAGCGGCACCATCAAGGCAACTGTCCTCATCGAAACAATACCCGCTGCCTTTGAGATGGAGGAGATCCTCTACGAGTTGCGAGACCACTCCGGGGGGCTGAACGCTGGCCGATGGGACTACATCTTCTCGGTGATCAAGACGCACCGAGACGTTCCCGGTTTCACCTTGCCGGATCGGGGGCAGATCTCAATGACGGTGCCCTTCATGCGCTCCTACACCGACCTCCTCGTCAAGACCTGCCACAAGCGGGGTGCATTCGCCATAGGTGGGATGGCAGCGTTCATCCCCTCACGCAAGGACGAGAACGTAAACCGAATCGCATTCGCCAAGGTCGCTGAGGACAAGAAACGCGAAGCCGCCGATGGATGCGACGGGACCTGGGTGGCGCACCCGGATCTTGTCCCCCTGGTCACGAAGATCTTCGATGGCGTGCTCGGAGACGCCCCGAACCAACTCGGGAAGCAGCGCCCGGACGTCTCGGTAACAGCCTCTGACCTTACCGACTTCACGGTCGAAGGAGGCACAATCACCGAGAGTGGTGTGCGCAAAAATATCGATGTCGCACTCCAGTACATCGCCTCCTGGCTCCGAGGCACCGGTGCTGCTGCGATCTACAACCTGATGGAGGATGCCGCCACCGCTGAGATCTCCCGTTCCCAGATCTGGCAGTGGGTTCACTCGAAGTCTCGAACAGTTGAGGGCACCGTGATCACCGCTGACTACGTGAACAAGATCGCAGACGAGGAGACTGACCGGCTTCGTCGAGAACTCGGTGAAGAAGTCTACGAAGCATCCAGGTTGCTCGAAGCTCGTCAGCTCTTCACCGACATTGCGCTCGCCGACAACTTTGCAGACTTCTTGACCGTTCCCGCGTACGAAATTCTGGAGAAATGACAACTCAGTCACAACCATTGGAGGGACCATGACAAACGAGAACGCAATCACAGAGAGAGCCGAAACAATCAGGGAGGAGTGGGAGTCCAATCCCCGCTGGGCCGGCATTGAGCGCAGCTACTCCCCCGAGGATGTCGCGCGGTTGCAGGGTTCATTCCTTGAAGAACAGACGATCGCGACAACGATGGCGAACAAGTTGTGGGAGAACCTTCGCTCACGTGACTTCGTGAGCGCTCTGGGAGCAATGTCAGGAGGACAAGCTGTCCAGATGGTGAAAGCTGGGCTTCCAGCGATCTACTTATCTGGTTGGCAGGTCGCAGCCGACGCGAATCTGGCGGGATCTGTCTACCCGGACCAGTCCCTCTATCCATCAAACTCAGCACCCGCGCTCGTGCATCGCATCAATAACGCTCTCCAACGCGCCGATGAGATCGAATGGTCTGAAGGGGACGGGTCCCGGGAGTGGATGGTCCCCATCATTGCTGATGCTGAGTCAGGATTCGGAGGCGCCCTCAACGTCTTCGAGCTCACGAAGGCCTTTATCCGGGCAGGTGCCGCAGCAGTCCACCTCGAGGACCAGTTGTCCTCAGAGAAGAAGTGCGGCCACATGGGTGGCAAAGTGCTGATTCCCACGTCCCAGCATGTGCGGGCTCTCACCGCAGCACGGCTTGCAGCGGACGTGATGGGCGTCCCGACGTTGATCATTGCCAGAACCGACTCGCTTGGCGCAACGCTGCTCACCACAGATGTTGACGAGAGGGATCAGCGGTTCGTCTCGGGTGAGCGTACTTCTGACGGCTTCTACGAGGTCGAGAACGGTTTTGACGCTGCCGTCAGCCGTGGCCTCGCGTATGCGCCGTACGCGGACCTCGTCTGGTGTGAGACTGCCACGCCAGATCTCGACGAGGCGGCAGCGTTCGCTGAGGCAATCCATGAGGTGTACCCGGAGAAGATGCTCGCGTACAACTGTTCTCCCTCGTTCAACTGGAAACGCCATCTCGACGACGCGACCATTGCCACGTTCCAGAAGGAACTCGCCGGAATGGGGTACCGATTCCAGTTCATCACACTCGCCGGCTTCCACGCCCTCAATGCAACGATGTTCGAGCTCGCAACGGGCTATGCCGAGAGAGGGATGGCGGCGTACGTCGAGCTACAGGAAGCGGAGTTCGCTATGGAGAGCGCCGGGTACACGGCAACGCGACATCAGCGAGAGGTCGGTGCAGGATACTTTGACCAGGTCTCCCAGGTCATCTCAGCCGGGAAGTCTTCGACTCTTGCCCTTGAAGGATCAACAGAAGAGGAGCAGTTTTACCAAGCATGACAGCCTGGAGCTGACGTACGTTGTGCTACGTCAGGACATCCTCCCACCCCGGGTCCATCGTGTTAAGTCAGAAAC
>CAYYGI010000130.1:0-4529 GCA_964471085.1 uncultured Acidimicrobiaceae bacterium | reverse complement strand
CCGAACGGGACGGTGATGTCAGAGGTGTCGAAGTTGTTTATCCACACAGTTCCTGCCCTGAGGCCCGCTGCCATTGTGTGGGCCCGCCCGAGGTTCGATGTCCACACCGCAGCGGAGAGGCCGTAGCGGGTGTCGTTCGCGATCTGGAGCGCTTCTTCGGCGGTATCGAACGGGATGATGCTCAGAACCGGCCCGAAGATCTCGTCTCGAGCAATTGCCATGTTGTTGCGAACGTCTGCAAAGACCGTCGGTTCGATGAAGTAGCCACCGGTGTCGGTGAGGGTGCGACTACCCCCCGCTACAAGACGGGCACCCTCAGTGATCCCACGCTCGATGTAGCCGGTGATCTTGGCGAGCTGTACATCGTCGACGACAGGCCCCGCTTTTGTCGCGGGATCGAGCGGATTCCCCGGCATCCACGACTCTGACATCACCCCAACTCGCTCCACTACTTCATCGTAGATTGGGCGCTCCACAAGCAGCCGCGAACCTGCAATACACATCTCCCCCGTGTTCCAGAAGATCGAGAACCCGACGGCGGCGATCGCGAAGTCGAGGTCGGGCGCATCCGCGAAGATGATATTGGGAGTCTTGCCCCCGGTCTCGGCGGAGACGCGCTTCATGTTCGATTTCGCCGAGTATTCGAGGAAGAGCTTCCCTACCTCGGTTGAGCCGGTGAAGGTGATCCCGTCCACGAAGGGGTGCAACCCGAGGGCCCGTCCGGCTGTCTCACCGAATCCGGGCACGACGTTCAACACGCCAGGCGGGAGCCCGGCCTCGAGCGCGAGTTCTGCAATGCGCAGTGCGGTGAGCGGAGACTGCTCAGCGGGCTTGAGCACGACCGAGTTACCCGCAACCAACGCAGGCGCTAGCTTCCAACTGTTCATCATCATGGGGAAGTTCCACGGAGTCACGGCACCGACGACGCCGAGCGGTTCCTTCGTGATCATGGCGAGTGCATGCGGCCCTGTCGGTGCGATCTCGCCGTACAGCTTGTCTGCCGCCTCCCCGTACCAGGCATAGGTGTGCACAGACTGAGCCACGTCGACGCGACCCGAGTACCTAATGGGCTTCCCGACATCGAGCGTCTCCAGGAGCTGAAGCTCCTCTGTGTGGGCCTCGATCAGCTCTGCTAGAGCAATGAGCACTCGGCCGCGGTCCCTCGGGGAGCGCTCTGCCCACCGGCCATCCTCGAATGCTGTCCTGGCCGCGGTGACGGCAGCGTCGATATCAGGCGCGTCGCCGAGTGCAACTTCGGTGATTACGTCCCCCGTTGCCGGGTTTGTGGCTGTGAATCGTTCGCCTGAGAGGGCATCGACGCTAAGGCCATTGATGAAGAGGCGGCTCGGTGCTTCAATGATCTCAGCCGCCTCAGACCAATCAGCAAGCGTCTTGGAGGCCAGAGCCTTGGATGCCAGAGTCTTGGATGCAGGGGCCTTGGACATTCTTACTTCTCCCTCAGTCGCTGCCACCGGAGTCTGTTCACCGCTGACCGTTCATGTGGCTCAGGGGCCGTTGAGAGCTCCAGGTGCAGAACGCCGTCCTTGGTCGGGATCCAGTCGATGTGGCGCACTTGGGTTCCACCAACCCAGTCAGGGAAGAGGCTCAGCTCAACGTGATGATGCACCTCGTCGCCGATCACTTCGTATGCACCGGCATAGGAGAGATATCCTGCTGCTGCAGTCGCCCGTTCGAGCGCTTCTGCTTCTGCGAGAGAGCGGGTACCAATTGGTTCGCGATCGGTTCGCATCAACGTTGCAATCATGCGCCCCTCATCTGTATAGGTGAGAAGACCGGTCGCGTTGCCCCGGAAGGGCTTGATGTTGCGCCCGCCCTCTATCTCAACAGTCCAGTCGACGAGCTTCCAAGTTCCGATGAGGTCGTGCACACCTGAACCCTATCTGTCTCGCAGTCTTTGACTGCCCCGGGTGGCGGTAATGGGGGGTAATCTCGCACATTCTCGGAATGCCCGATAGGATGGGTGAGATGAGCAACACTCACGCCACATCCGAAGCCGAGGAGATGTACATAATCACGGTCGCGCGCGCTGTCGAGGACGGTGTTTCACCGCCTGTGCCGCTCGCCAAGATCGCTAAAGACCTTGAGGTGTCCTCCGTCTCTGCGAACCAGATGATCAAGAAGCTTGAGTTGGCGGGGCTTGTTGACTATGCGCCGTACAAGGGCGTGACCCTGACCGAGAGTGGGGAAGAACTCGCGAACACAGTCCTGCGGAATCGACGATTGTGGGGGCGCTTTCTCGTGGACCATCTCGGTCTCACACCGTTGAAGGCCGATGAAGTCGCATGCGAGATGGAGCATGTCACTCCTGCAGTCGTTGCAGATCGTCTCTCCTCCTTCCTTGGTGACCCGACAACCGGACCCACAGGGAGACCGATCCCAAGCAGCTCAGGTACCACACTCCCCATTACGACATCCCTGACCGACCTTGCCGTAGGCGAGTCAGGAACTGTGGCGCTCACCGGTGCGTCACACGCGGAGTTTCTGCGTTCCCAGGGCATTGTTGAGGGTGCAGAGTTGACAGTCCTCGGCATCGGTGCCGATCTTTCAGTGTTCCTTCAAGGCCCTGACGGTACGGTTCATCTCGCTGCCGAAATAGCTGTGAATATCGAATTGAGTCGCTTGCAGTAGTCGGCGCCTCTGATCGGCTACTTCTTCGCCTGCTCGTAGTAGGGGTTTTTCCCGGAGTCGTGGTCGGTGACATCGATGACCTGGTGGATGTCTGGCACGGTCGCAACGAGCGTTGACTCGATTCCCTGAGCGAGCGTGACACCCGCCATCCCGCACCCCTGGCAACCGCCCCCGAAGCGGATGTACACGATGCCCTTCTCAACTGCGACGAGTTCTGCCTGACCGCCGTGGGAAGCGATCGACGGATTGATCTGAGTCCGAAGCACGTGCTCGACCTGCTCGGCAACGGGTCCTGAGAGGTCCGGTGGCGGTCCCTCCCCCATGATTTCAGGAGATGGAGAGTTTGGATTGTCGATGCTCAGGCCGGGCTTCATCAGGTTCTTCGACATCCCGATCGTTGCACCGGTGAGGTTCGTGATGCTCCCGGGGGGGAGGGCGATTGGGAGGTCTCCGTGCTGCTCGACGGTATCTTCCGGGTCGAGCATGTCGACTCTCGTCATGTGCATCGCGTAGGTGAACTCGGTCCCCTGTGTACCTGCAATAGCTAACACCAACGCAAGGTCTTCGGCATCTCTCTCTGTTGATCGGATCTCGATAAGTTTTGCGAGAGCAGCGTCTGTGACCGAAAGGATGCGAGAATCAGTGGTCATGAGTGCGAACCTATCGCCGAAGGAACATCGTTGGGATCTCGATGATACGGACGCGCAGCCTCGTACACGACAACACCCCGTTGTCGTGCTGGTCGTCTCCGTTGCAACGTACCGCGTCGCTGATTTTGTAGCAGCGGCTCGAATGTTGCGTGTGGACCTCATTGTTGCATCCGATGGTGACATTCCCGTTTCCGACTTCGGGTCGTCACGATCGGTAACCATCGACTTCCACCGACCCGAGTGGTCTGCGGCACGGTTAGCCAACGTCAAACCGCGTCCCGACGCGGTTGTTGCGGCTGACGACCATGGAGTCGCCGTTGCCGCGTTGACGGCTGCAATGCTCTCCATTCCGTCGAATTCGGTGGCTGCGGTGTCGGCAACGAGGGAGAAGGCGCACATGAGGGGCCTGCTTGCAAGCAGTGGCGTTCCCCAGCCGCGCTACCGGCTTGCTGCCCCGGGACGAGTGGCGCAAGAGGCAGCGATCATCGGATATCCGTGTGTGGTGAAGCCACGAACGTTGGCTGCAAGTCGAGGTGTCATCCGGGTAGACACCACCACAGAGGCAGAAGTCGCGGAGGAGCGGATTCGCCGGATCGTGCAAGAGGCGGAGTGCGACCCTGAGGAGATGCTTCTCGTTGAGCAGTTCGTACCAGGTGCAGAGGTCGCTGTCGAGGGTCTGCTCATCGATGGCGAGCTTCAAGTACTCGCGATTCTTGACAAGCCTGATGCACTCGATGGCCCCTTCTTCGAGGAGACGATTTTCGTCACACCCTCCCGGCACCCTCGGGCACTCCAGGAGGAGATCGTCTCGGTTGTTGAATCGGCAACGAGAGCACTCGGGCTTATCTCCGGGCCTGTTCATGGAGAAGTGCGGTGCGGACCTAGCGGGGTGGTGCTTATCGAGATTGCAGCGAGGCCGATTGGGGGGCTCTGCGGGCGGGCGCTCACGTTCGGTCTGCTCGGCGAGTCGATCGAGTCGGTGATCCTGCGCAGCGCTCTCGGCTTGCCGGGCGCAGGGCTCGACCGGGCATCAGCTGCAACGGGTGTCTTCATGGTCCCGATTCCTGTTGCAGGTGTTCTCGAGTCGATCGAGGGGGTCCAAGAGGCGCTCGCGGTACCAGGCATTACCGACTTTAGCCAGACGATCCCGAATGGCACATCGGTACTCCCTCTCCCGGAGGGAGATCGGTATCTCGCCTTTCTCTTCGCTCAGGGGCTCTCTCCTGAAGC
>CAYYGI010000129.1:0-4532 GCA_964471085.1 uncultured Acidimicrobiaceae bacterium | reverse complement strand
CAGCAATCCTGTCGATCAGGGCGAGCGCTGAACGAGTGAAGCGGTCCCCGTAGCTCCCGTCAGCCATTGCGGCCCACAGAGCGGGCACGACGGTATCGACGTACGCTCGGCGGATACGATCTCCCGCCTCATCGGCAGGGAGAGCATCATACGCGCGTCCAAGCAGTCGCGTGAAACCGTCACCAAGCGTCGCTACGAGATCTACTTCCCACATTCCATTGCTGTGCTGCCTCACGAAAACGATCGATTCTCGCTCACCGCTCCCGCCAATAGGAACGCTCGCGAACTCCACTCCCTCGGCAGTGAATTGCTCAGACTCCCCCACAGTGAGCGTAGAGATCGGGCGAGAAGCAAACTCCGCGAAACCATCAGCGAAAGACTGCCAATAGGCAGCCTGCACATCCAGGGGCAGCTCGCCATCGAGATATCCGGCAATCGTTGCTGCGTCGAGATCGTTCTCGATCGCGAAGATGAGTACGAGCGACTCGGAGTGGGTTGCCCCTGCCACAGACTCGTAGTCACCGCTGTCTATTGCACCGAACCAGGCAACCACAGCGGCCTCCGGAGTCTCAAGACCGACCGGATCATCAGTCGCGGGAGAACACGCGGTTCCAGCCGCGACGAAGAAGAACAGGAGTAGCGCCATTTTGAGCACGTCGTGAGATTACCGACAGAGTTCGGCTACGGAACGACGCTACGGTAGCGGAGTGCACCTCCTCTGGATTAAAGCAGCCTTCATAGGCGCAGTTGCTGGCTTTCTCTCCGGCCTCCTCGGGATCGGTGGCGGTGTCGTTGTGGTCCCTGGTCTCATCCTGCTCGCGAGGCTCAATCAATACAAGGCAGCAGCGACATCCGTTGCAACGATCGTTGCCGCCTCCGCCGCAGCACTCTTCGCATTCTCCAGAGAAGGAGATGTGCACTGGTTCACAGCTGCGATCGTCTTTATTGGAGCAGCAACCGGAGCATGGGTTGGCGCACGATGGATGGATCGAATTCCAGAGCATCTCCTCGCAGGTTCCTTCGCTCTCGTAATGGGCGTTGCAGCTATCAGGATGTGGTTCTGATGGGCGTTCTCGAAGTCCTCGGGCTCCTCCTTCTCGGCTTGTTCGCTGGCACGCTCGCGGCAACCCTCGGGGTCGGTGGAGGCATCATCTTTGTGCCCGTCCTCGTCTCTGTCTTCGCCTTTGGCCAGTTAGAGGCACAAGGAACGTCTCTCGCCATCATCCTTCCAACAGCGATCATTGCAACGCTCGTACACTCCCGGGCTTCACGAGTCGTGTGGAAGATCGCTCTCGTTGCTGGCAGCGTTGGTCTCGTGACTGCATTTCTTGGTGCCACAGTTGCCCAAGCAATGAACGAAGACACGCTCAGCAGAGTGTTCGCTCTCGTGCTTGCAGTTCTCTCGATTCAGATGGCACGGAGAGCCTGGGTATTGCGCTCGAGGTCAGTCACGCCCGATAGGAGCTGAAACCCTGCCGGTGGAGAAGAGCATCCGGCGAGCTCTCCGATCGCCGAGCCCTGACGCTCGCCCGAGATAGATAAGGTACACGAATCCGACGAGTTCTCCGATCCACATCCAAGGGTCAGCGAGTACCCCCCCGACGTATGCCCCGAAGGTCGCATACGCAGTCTCAGTGAACTCCCAACCAAGGAACGGCCACCAGAGAGTCTGGGGGTCGAGCCACATAGAGTCGAGACCGAGATGCACAAGAACGCCGGTCGCTACGAGCATCCACTGCTTGCGGCGTGGGCCGCGGCTCGTCGCCACGAGGACTACCACCATCACAAGAGAGCCGAACAGGAAGCTGTGTGACCAGAGTCGAGGTGCCTGCCACGACGACCACATCACTACAGCTACCGGCATGTCGATGATGTTGGGGAGCAGTGCACCAAGGGCGAGGAAACGAAGGTCCATTGCTTGATCTCGGAAAGCGAACCGTACAAACGCAATCGTTGCTCCAAGGTGCCAGAAAAACACGTGCTAGCCGACCAGAATGGCTCGGCAGTGAATGCACCGTGGAGGATCCTCCTTCTTCACCCGGCCCAACTCCGCTGCAGACAATTTCAAGTGGCAAGCGCTGCAGGTATCTCCCGAGAGGCGGCCAACAACGCGGCCGTCGTGTGATGCACGCAACCCGTCATACATTTCGATGAGGTACTCGTCGACGAGCGCAATTGTTGCGGACTTCCGATCTTCCTTGATAGCAAGTTCCTTGTCAATGACACGCCACTGGTCTGTGATCGAAGCGCCGAGGTTCTCCTTCTCCTGTGTGGCAGCCAACAACTCTGCACCGAGACGGTCAATATTGCTCTCAGCAAGCTCCTCTGCCTCAATGTACTCCAAGACCTGAATCTCGATACTTGAAACCTTCGCGTGCAGGTTCTCAACCTCTCGCCTGAGGTAGTCAGCATCGCGAGCAGAGAGTCCCCCCGCGTAGAGCCTGTTCTGTTCGGACGCGGCCCTCTCTGCCGAGGTCCCCAGATCAAGATTCGCCTTCGCCAATCCAGAATCGGCTGCCTCGAGAGCGTCTTGAGCTTCGGTCTTGACACCGGTGAGTCGCTCCACTTCTCCGTGCGCCCTCTTGTACTCTTCGAGTTCTGGGAGCGAGCTCCTCCGTTCAAGGAGTCTGTCGATCTCCAGATCCATCTCCATAAGTTCGAGTAAATCTTCGAGACTCTTGAACTCTTCCACGTTGGGTCCTTCCGAGATACGCTTCACCAGCCAGAAGCGGGGTGTTGATTTGACAATTGTGGAATGCATCGTACCGCGCTTCTCCCCCGCGCGTTCTGCGGGGTTCTCCATTCGATCTACAAACGCAACTACACGGTTGTGCCAGACTGCATCCTAGGAGGATCAAATGTCAGACATTGTTGAGATTGCACGCTTCTCGAGTGAGTTCGAAGCCCAGATGTCCCAAGCCCGCCTCATCTCGCAGAATATCGACGCAAAGATTATCACCGACAACGCCGGAGGCACTCTGCCTTCGCTCACCATGTTGGCGTCAGGCGCGAGGATCTATGTGCGCGCCGAGGATGCCGAGAGAGCCGTGAATGTGCTCGCAGATAGAGAAGAACCTGACTCTGAGGACTCCCCGCAGGGTTAGGCGTCGCGTACGCGCGTTGCAATCATGTCGTATTCGTCGCCGAGCGCCCGCCCCAAAGCTATTACGCCGGCAACCGCTACCAACGCAATGAGAGTGATAAGGAGCGCGTACTCGACCATGCTTGCACCCTCTTCACGATCAAGGGTGACACGGAACCATGTCACGGCCCGCAGGTACATCTGTGTAGCGTGAGTCATCATGGAACAATCATACGGACTAGTCCTCATGCGCGCAATAGGCCTAGTGCCCTATTTTCACACTTACAGTCGCTCTACACGCGCTCAGCGCGTTCGCACTTCTCGGGCAACATTGCACACATGTGTCTGAAATGGAACCCACAGAAGAACGAAACGGGGAGCTTCCTCGTACTCCCTTCACCGTGCCCGGTGTGCGCCAGGATGCCCCCTGACGCGTATGCAGGCAGCCTTGGCCCGCGGCATAATCACATCGCATCTGTCATCCTTGCGCCGTTCGAGGTGAATGCGATCTTCATAAGTCGCACTTGTGCGAACTCGACGTAGTGCAGCTTCAAGTGCCGCGGATCGACTCGGTCCCTCCGGCCCCCAGCCTTGGGTCTGCGCCGCGAGTATTTCGTCTTGTGACAGGATCGCTGCGATGTCCGGTGGAAGAATGCCCGCGGCTACTACTGCTCGTTGGAGTCCTTCCGGCGCCGGTTCGGGTCGGTAGTCCCAACCATCGAGCCCGACCTGTTCCGCAACGATCTCGAGAAGGGCCAAGGCCTCCCAGATCTGGGTTGCTGTCTCATCGGTGAGGAGACCGGCCTCTACAAGCGCTCTGGCCAGGTCGTATACCTCAGATCCGGATCGTGAACCGAGACAGAGCACCTCGATCAGACCAACACCGTCAACAGTCCCGGCTCTGTACACAACCCGCCGGTTTCTTGCGAGAACCTCGAGCGTATTCCAGCCCGCTAATGGCTGATGAAGCGGGTGCGTCCCGGCAGGATTCTCACAGAGTCGAACAATGGCAACAAGGACCGACTCGGCATCGTGGTGGTCAAGATCTTCCAGTTGCTCTAGGAGAACGTCTGAAAACACCAGTTCCGCTTGATCACCGGGTAGCGTCCCACCCGACCTCACTGTGCACTGTCGCGCGCCCGATGTCGCACGTCATCTGGATCAATGCCCAAGCGCGCACACACATCGTCAAGATTCCAACGCTTCTCAACGTTCTTGCTCGCTTCCCTGGTGGCGTATTCAGCAACAGACTGAGCCGCTTCTCGTAACAGGCGTAAATCTTCGTCAATGCGTTCTGCGGAGTCGACAACACCGACTACGCTGCCGTGGCTTGTAAGAACGACACGGCCTTGTTGTGATGCGGCGACCACGCTTGAGAGCCCCTTGCGAGAACCAACGGAGATCGGCATGCGAGTCGTCATGTCCGCAATTATACCCATATCTACCCATT
>CAYYGI010000128.1:0-4623 GCA_964471085.1 uncultured Acidimicrobiaceae bacterium | reverse complement strand
CTCGGCCCACTCTGAGAACACTCCAACGATCTCGTCCTCCTCGCTGGGCGTGAGCCTGTGAACAGGATTCCCACCAGGAGTGTGATCGTCAAGACCGACCCCGGCGTCGACCCGGCAACACCAGCGCTCAAAGCGACGTTGCGACAACCCGAGACACCGACACGCCTCGGCCACAGACCAGCCGCTGGCCACTGCCTCTTCAACAAGATTGATCAACGCTTTCTTGGTGACCGCATCAACTCGCTTGGGAACCCGGCCACTTAGCCCCAAGGCTCTTTTCCCTCCACAAGCGTCAACCGGACCGCCATCTCCGCCAACGCTGTCCTCAACCGTTCCACCTCAGCTCGCGCCTGAGCCAACTCGATGTCGCGTTGACTGCCGCGCTTACCCGGGCGGGACTGAGCCAGAGCATCCAAGGCACCCTGGCGTGCCACCTCGCGCAGCTTAGAAACCGTGGAACGGTCCACCCCCGAACGGTCCGCCGCCTCCCTGATCGTCGTCTCTCCTTTCACTAATTGCATCCAAATTTCGTATTTCTCCTGCGGTGCCAAAAACCGCTTCCTACTCCTCGGCTCGGTACTCAAACTAGCCTCCTTCAGGCTCGCCCCAGAACCCTCCCATGCTGGCTAAAACCCACCCGAAACAACGACATTAACTCAGCCCCAACGCAACAGTAGCTGTGAGATGCAGCCCCCCGTGGTCTACGAACAGATCCTCGCCGAGCGAGCAGCCCAGGAACAAGCAGCATGAAAACCGGTCCTGTACAGCAACCCCGAGACCGTCGGAGGTGACCCGAAAACACCAATACGCGCACCATCAGAACCTGCAATAATCAATCAGGAACCCTCCACGATTAGAGGGGAAGCCCACCCCCCTAAAGGTGGGACGTGGTCAGAGGTATTGAACCCCGGTTGGTGTTGTGGTACTTGTGTCCTATGGCACGCCGTGAACACCTCGTGGGTTTTGCCCAGCACAACAGGAGAGACTCCACTCGAGCCGAACGGATGCTGTGGAGGGAGTTACGTGGCCGCCAGCTCGGTGTCAAGTTCCGGCGCCAGGACCCGATCGGTCCCTACATTGCAGACTTCTCCTGTCGCGACAAGCGCGTGGTTGTTGAGACTGATGGCGACACACACCAGGATCCAGAACGTGACCGGGCGAGGGACTGCTGGTTCCTGGATCACGGATGGTTTGTGTTGCGCTTTGACGACAACGAAGTCCTCAACAACCTCAACGAAACAATCGAGCTGATCATCCAAGCGCTCGAAGACCGCGACAGCGTCGTGAATCCGCTCAACATTCCTGACTGAACCAAGATGTATGGAGCGCCCTGGCCTGCATGGTCCGAAGACTCGCTTGTCCCACCTAAAGGTGGGACGTGGTTTGTACCCACATCCATGACAGGAGAGCCACACGTGTGACGTGCAACTGCTTGTCGCCTCCCCATCTCTCAACCGACCCCACTCATTTCCGAAGTGCCGCGCTACTTCTGCCTACGGTGTTGTTGTGCCCTGGCGGTTGTAGTCGTCCTCCAGGCGGATCACGTCGTCAAGGTGGGGTGTTGACACTTCAATGATCTCGACTGCTTCAGTGGGAGGTGCTGCGAAGCGGTGGATTTCGCCTGCAAGAATATCTGCAGATTCGCCGGGGGATAACTCGAGAACACGGGCATCCTCCCCCTCGCCGAGGTGTAGGTGAAGCGTCCCTGTCAGTACGAGCACCGATTCGTGTTTCTCTTCGTGGTATTGGAGGCTGAGTCGCTGCCCTGGGTTGATGTGGATGATCTTCCCCGCATAGTGGGGGGTACTGCTCCACAACACCTCGTATCCCCACGGTTTATCAGTTCTTGATGTCATGGACTTGAGAGTAACGTGACTGGACACGCCTGCTCCATCACTGTTGCCGTCCCCCCCGTCCTCTCCGTTCTCTGGGCCAGACACACATCGCATACGAGTGTCTGTAACCCTGGGTACCGGGTTTCTGGGTTTCTGGGTTTCTGGGTGCCGGGGTTCTCGTATGCTTGGTGGATGCGGAGAGTCACTATTGCAGCAGTGGTAGCGGTGTTCTTCCTCACGGCGTGCACGCCTGGGCCGGCGGCCCCGGAAATAGGTGTTCTGGACTCCGTGTGCAACGACGCGTTCTGTGTCGACGTCCCCCAGGGTTGGGAAGCAGAGATCGGCGAGACACACATGACGTTCAACCACTCCCTCAACCCGAACCACACCTTCCTGACCGTCGGCGTCATCAACATGCGAGCGATCGTCGAGATATCGGGCAGCAGATGGCCTCTCCCCCCGCAAGACGTGGCGCGGTCATTCTGGGTGCTCCTTGAAGAATCCGGGGTTGCCCATTTCGAGCGTTCCGAGCGCGTGGTAGGCGGAGCAATCAAGAGCTGGGGTGTGCACGACGACGGGCGGATGTGGCACTTGATGTACCCAGTCGAAGGTATCAGAGCTATCGGAATCGAGATGCGGGCACCGAATGACTCGTGGGAGGCTCATGCAGACATCGTCTTTGAGAGCCTCACGGTTTCTGAGTAGATTTATAGTTGCGGCACTTGGGCAGCAGTGCTGAACGTACCGTGCATGTACGGCGATCCGTCGTAACCTTCTCCGTATGTCTGAGTCTCTCCTTGTCAGGGGTGGTGCCCCACTCTCTGGAACCGTTGCAGTAGGTGGCGCAAAGAACGCCGTGCTCAAGCACATGGTTGCGGCGCTCCTGGCACCGGGGCGACACGAAATAGAGAACGTCCCCCACATCCTCGATGTTGAGATCATGGGAGAGGTCCTTGACCACGTTGGAGCTACCGTGGCACACACCGGGACGTTGCTCACCATTGACGTGCCGGAAGAGCCATTGCCAGAAGCACCCCTGGATCTTGTACGCCAGATGAGGGCCTCAATACTTGTGCTCGGAGCGCTCCTTGCCCGCACCGGTGAAGCAAGGGTGGCGCTCCCCGGCGGGGACGATTTCGGTTCTCGGCCAATCAACTTTCACGTTGCCGGTCTTGAGGAGATGGGAGCAACGTTCGACCTCAGGCACGGCGTCCTATACGGATCGGCACCGAAGGGACTCGTTGGCACCGACGTGTATCTCGAGTTCCCCTCCGTTGGCGCTACAGAGAACATTCTGCTTGCAGCAGTTCTTGCAAGTGGGGCAACAACGATTGGGAACGCAGCACGAGAACCGGAGCTAGTCGACCTTGCTGACTACCTGGTTGCCATGGGCGCAAAGATTCGCGGAGCAGGAACATCGACGATCGAGGTTGAGGGTGTTGATTCACTTACCGCAACGACGCATCGCACAGTACCAGACCGCCTTGAAGCCGGTACGTACCTTGTTGCAGGCGCAATGACGAGAGGGAGTGTGACGGTTACAGAGTGTCGCCCCGAGCATCTGAGGATGGAGCTGCGCAAGCTCGAAGCAGTGGGGTGTGAGATTGCGACTACTGACTCAACGGTGACCATTCGCGGTCCCGAGCGGCCTAAACCTGTTGACATTGCAACACTTCCCTACCCAGGATTTCACACCGACATGCACCCCCAGATGGTGACGCTCCTCTCCATTGCTGGTGGTACCTCCCTTGTCACGGAGAATATTTACGAGGGACGGTTCCGGTATCTCGGCGAGTTGAATCGTATGGGAGCAGAGATTCACGCCGATGGGCAGCACGTAGTGATTCGAGGTGTCGAGGCGCTCTCTGGATGTGAGGTAGACGCGTGTGATATTCGTGCAGGGGCTGCCCTCACCATTGCAGGGATGCGCGCAGAAGGGGAGACCCTAATCCGTGACGCACACCATGTGGATCGCGGCTATGCCGGGTGGGCACCGAAGTTGCGGTCCCTCGGGGCGGACATTGAGCGCGTATGAGACGCGCTCTGGCGCTCGCCGCTCTCCTACCTGTGGCCGCTGGCCTCGATAGCGGGAACGTTTTGCACGACGAATGTGTTGGAAAGTGTGACGGATGTGCAGTTACCATCGCGTTGAGTCGAGGAGCATCGTGATAAAGAGCGTTGAAGGCAGCATCATCGAGATCGCATCACCCGTTCAGCGCGGCGCTGACACAGAGATTGAGATCGATGAAGGCATACTCCAGGATGCCCTTGAGTACATCCGGCCTGCGTTGCAAGCAGATGGTGGGGATGTTGTGCTGAAGTCGATTATTGGTGGCACGGTCAATCTGGAGCTTCTTGGGGCGTGCGGTGGTTGCCCGATCTCTGAATCCACTGTCACTGCTGGCATCGAACGCATCCTCAGAGATCGCGTTCCAGGAGTTGTCGAGGTTCTTGCAACCTAGCTCGCTTTGCTCGCCTATCTGCACGGAGTCTGGTGGGAGACGGGGCTCGCGGGCTCGCGCGCCCCCCTGGCTCGCAAGCTCGCCTATCCCCCCTGAAGGGGGGATGTGTCTTGTTCCGTCTATCGTTCCCTGGGTGGAAATGAACTGGCTTATTGATGCTGCCTCAGATGGGGATCCCAGGGCTCTTGGGAAGCTCTGTACGCTCGTTGAACTCGGGGACGCGCAGGCCCGTGCCCTCATCGCGGAGCTGTACCCGCAGGGTGGGAGAGCCTGGACGACGGGTGTCACAGGAACACCGGGTGCAGGAAAGTCGACGCTCGTCTCAC
>CAYYGI010000127.1:0-4707 GCA_964471085.1 uncultured Acidimicrobiaceae bacterium | reverse complement strand
CTGGTGAGCCTCAATGAGACATCAACGTTCTCGCGAGCAGAGAGAATCTTCAGAAGGCTCGGCGACTGGAACACGAACCCGAAGTGTGATCGCCTGATCTTTGCTGCTGCCGACTCGGAAATCCCTTCCACCTGTTCACCCTCGATCCAGACCTCCCCCTCATCGGGTCTCTGGAGAAGACCGAGCATGTGGAGTTGGCTTGTCTTCCCCGAGCCGGATGGCCCGAAGAGTGCAACGAATTCGCCCTTCTCGACGCAGAGATCAACGTTGAGAGCACCGATTGCGCCGTTCGGGTATCGCTTTGTCACGTTGCGAAGCTCAAGAGTCATCGGTCGTCTCCTCGGGTTCAAGCAGAAGGCCTTCGGGGACGACCTTGACGCGAACGTGATCCTGAATACCGGACTCTGTGAGCAGGCCTCGGGGAAGCTGCACCATGCCTCGTTGGTCGATGGCAACGAGCTCAGACGCTCCCCGTCGACTCTGGGTAGCGATCCGACCGTCTGCAATACGAACCACCCGGTCGGTCCGCTGAGCAATCGCGACGTCGTGGGTGATAGCCAGTATCGAGAGGCCGGCGTCGTGGGCGAGCGTGCGCAGGAGTGCAAAGATCTCGAGCGATGTTTCGGTATCGAGCTCACCGGTGAGTTCGTCAGCGAGAAGCAGCTTCGGGCCGGGCGCGAGCGCCACACAGAGGGCTACCCGCTGCTGTTCGCCACCCGAGAGCGTATGTATCTGGGCGTGGGCCTTGCCCGAGAGGCCCACTGCGTCGAGGAGAGCGAGCGACCTCTTCTTGCGTGTCCGACTCCGGATACCACCGAGGAGGAGGGGGAGCTCAACATTCTGGCTGACTTTGAGGTATGGCACAAGGTTCCTGGTGTAGTCCTGCCAGACGAAGCCGACATCCCTGCGGTAGAAGCGGGTGAGATCCTTCTCTGAGATGTCCGAGAGGTCTCGGCCTGCAACGATCGCCCTCCCCGCCGACGGCTTCTCGAAACCAGCGAGAATCGTCAGGAGCGTCGACTTGCCTGCACCTGAACTTCCAACAATGGAGACGAACTCGCCTGGTTCCATCGTGAAATCGAGGCCTTGAAGAGCTACAACCTCCAAACTTCCCTGCTTGTGGATCTTGATCAGATTGTCACACTCGATGATTGCAGGCATCAGCGTTCCACCTCCCTGAGCACCTCACTCATTCGGCGCACCGACACTCTCCTTGTTGCCCACAGCACAGACACGATCAGGAGTACCCCAATAACTGCAATGTAGGCAATGAGTTGCGGACCTGGCAGAGAGAGCAGGATTGGTGGCTCAATGACTTCTGCTGTCTCGCCGAGCTGCAGGAACGGGATCATCACAGTTGCTAACCCGACACCACCAAGCACACCAATGGCTGCCCCGAGACCAATGACGACGAACTGTTCAAGGGCGAAGGTCAAGCCCACGTTTGATCGCTCGAAACCAAGAGCACGTAGTACACCCATCTCTCGGTCCCTGCGGCTCAACGCGAGCATCACATACCCCGTTACTCCAGCAACAGCGAGCACAACACCGGTAACAGCTCCAACGAAGAGGACAGCGACCAGTGCGACTTGAATTGGACGGGATGCAAACGCCGCCTCGACAGCCCCGATCGTCCAGATACGGTCAGGAACGTCTTGCAACTGAGCGCCAACGGATCTGATTACCGCATCTGGGTCGGTGGTCGACACCCACAACTCGCCTGGGCTCTCCACCATTGCTGGCCCCCCTCCAAGGCTCCACGTTGCTTCTCCGTTGGCCCACGCGTTGTACGCGGCAAGGTCGATCACCATCACCCCGCGCCTTCGAGGATCGGTAGCTGTCGGGACGAGATCAACGAATCCTGCCAACTCGCCCGTGACAATCTGGCCTGCAATGCTGTAGCTTGAGATCTCCCCGATACTCAAACCAGCCTGGGCTGCAGCACGCCGCTCAAGGAGCACCCGGATTGCGGGGGGTTCATGCCGGGCTTGAGGGACGTCGGGGTTTGCTCTTGTCCGGTGAGGTGGCAGCGTCCAACGATCAGCAACCCCGGATCTCCACAATGGGGACGCCTCGATCTCTCCAGGAGAGGGTGACGCTTCTCCTTCAGGGACCTGCGAGTACCGCGCATGGGCAGCCCCTCCGGCATCGACGCCGTTCTCAATCCTTAAATCGTCTGTTGCTTGCAGAGATGTCACGTCAAGGGACGACTCGCCGTTCAAGGTCACCGCGCTAAAGGAGGAGAGAAGCAGCACACCGCCATCCACAAGGAGGCGATTCGCGGGATTCGGCCGTTCAACCCACATCGCCATGATCGAGAACGGAGGCTCAGGTGGGGACGTGAACTGTGTGTTGGCACCCGTCGCGAGATTGATCGTCACCGTTCTCCACTCAAAATCGACGAAGTCGCTCTCTGCAATCATCGTCCAGACCCTCTGTTTACCGTCGACGATTTTGAGAAGGAGACGATGGTTCCTGTCAGGCAGGCTCTCGGATGTGGCCTCCTCCAACAAGCTCGGAGGCTCAACGATCCCATCGACTCGCAACACCAACGTATCCAACGGCAATTCCACACCTACCTCGGGCACAACTCCCCCAGGACGCAGAACAGAGAACACGTCATGTGGCGTATCGCCACCGAAATCGGAGCGCCACGTCACCACATCGGCAAACTCGTCAGGAATCACCGCAAGCACCTCTGCGCCCCGACCAGCAAGACGCGGCGCACCGACCGTGCGAAGCACCGGTGTACCGAGCGACCCTTCAGGAAGAACGGCATACCCTGCGTCGGGACCGACAATCCGCACGTCTGCCCCGGCAGCGAACTCAGCTCGATCCGTGTAGGACTGCTCAAGGGTCGCAGCGTACGTGAGCGCAAAGACACCAAGACCCGTCGTCACCCACACAAGGAGGGCAAGGCGCCCGTACGGAACAGGATTTCGACCAAGGTTCCACCCCGCCAACGCCGTTGCAAGACTTCGCGGCTTCGTGAGAGCCCAGCCGACCACTCGCAGGACGTAAGGGAAGACGCGAAGAAGGATCAACGCCCCTGAAAACAACAACAGCACCGGGAAGATGATCGCGAGAGGATCAAGGATTGCCTCACCGGTAGACAAGTCGATAAAACCACGCAACCTGAGTTGAGCAAGCAACACAAGCGAGAGCACTATTGCGTAGATATCGATGTTGTACTTCTGCCACACCGACTGGGTTCCCGGACGAGCCGCCAACATTCGCAACTCCAGTACGCCGCGGCGAGCAAACGGGAGAATCGCTACCCCCATAGCAACAACCGTGATCACAGCGCCGGTCGCCAAGAACGGGGCAACGGACCGTACCTGGGCCACTTCAAGTGGTGCCCCGCCTGTAAGGACCGAGAGCGGAGGCACCCGCCCCGTGAACCCGACAAGGAATCGCGCAACGAAGGGAGCAACGAGCACAGCAATGCCTACCAAAATCACGGTTTGACCGAGGTGAATACCTATCGTCTGCCACGACGATGCACCCCTCGACTTCAACAGCGCCATCCCCGCGCCTTGACGCTCAACCGTCATTGCAGATGTGAACACAAGGAAGTAGGCGGCACCACCCACCACCAGAGCAAGCATCGCTAAAATCGGTGCACCGACCACCACTGATCGTGTCTCAAAGTCACCAAGGAGCAGCGTGACAGCTATCGTAGTCGAGATAGCACCCCCGCTCTCTCTCGCCACTTCCGCTCGGAACTGGCCGAGCCTGCTGCTTAGTTCACGAACATCTTCAAGCGCCAACGCATCCCGGTCCAGCGGCATTGCCCAGCGCTGTGTAACCCCGATATCAGGAAGGCCACGCTCGGTACGCGCCCAAGGATCGACCTCGCTCGTGGTCGGCAATGCCGTCAACCAACTATCAAACGACGCCTGATCAAAGAAAAACATACTCCCGGGATCGTCAATGCCCCAGAGAGAATCATTCACGTCCACAGCCTCAACAACAGCCACGACCTCAACCCACTCGAAAACACTTGGCAATCCAGCAAAGGGTTTCACAAAGAACGTATCGCCCACACCAACCCTCAGAAGCCCAGCAATGTCCACACCAACCATCACAGGAATCGGTGCGTACTCTTGAGCAAAGACCCCCACCACGGTGTCGAATGTTGCAGTGTCATATGTCGTGGCGTCATAGACACCGTCAACAACAGCTATCAGGTCTCTGAGATCAGGAGAAGTGAAGATCCGTACCTGAGTTGGTTCCATCCCAGCCTGTGGATACGGCGGCGAGGGCGACTCACCCGGGTCACCCCCCGCCCCAAGAAAGTCCGCAGTGGCTGTCTTCCACTCTCGACCCAACGCTATAAAGTCGTTGGGAGCATCGCCACCAGAGGGGATGACAACGAACTCGCGTGTCTGGCTCCGCTCGGCAAGTATCGGATACCAAGGCAGCAACCAACGCTGCTGAGCATCAGAGACAATCTCCCGATTCAACTCAGCGTCCCTCGCCTCGTACTCGTTGAGGACCGATAACGCTGTGACATCCACCTCGTCCTCAAGTGCACCATCAACACTGAACGCCAGGTCAACTGCCTGAACCGATGCCTCATACATTGGCACAACAACAAGGAGAGCAATCACAAGAGTTGCACCCAGGAGAGACCCGAACAAGATCCCTTTCTGGGACCACACACGGCGCAGAACCAACCCGACATACGTGACGAACCTCACCGCA
>CAYYGI010000126.1:0-4734 GCA_964471085.1 uncultured Acidimicrobiaceae bacterium | reverse complement strand
CAGACATGCACTACGTTGCACGGAAGCGCCCAAAAATCGGGAGGAGCGTCCGAGTGATGTCACCGATTGTTGCGCCGGCAAGGAGCGCGTCTTTCATGGAGTACAGCACGTTCTCTGATCCCCTTGCTGCCGTCGAAAGCTCGAAGAGGGCCGTCGACAGGTCTCTGTTATTGCGCCGTTCACGCCGTAACGCGAGAGCGCGGCACTGGGCAGGTTCGAGGTCTGGATCAATGCTGAGAATGTCCGCATCTGATTCGTCGGCTTCAGCAAAACGGTTGACTCCTACAAGCGCTGCCTCGCCTGTCTCGATCAACTTTGCGTGCGCGTACGCAGCGTCCCCGATCTCGCGTTGCTGGAATCCCTGCTCGATTGCCTCCGGTGCACCTCCAAGCTCGTCTATGCGCGAAATAAGCTCCATAGCCTCAGCTTCGATACGGTCCGTGAGCGCTTCAACAAAGTAGCTACCCGCAAGGGGATCGATAACGCTCGCAACGCCGGTCTCAAGTCCAAGCACCTGTTGGGTTCGCAGAGCCAGCATGGCTGAGTCATTCGTAGGCAGTCCAAGCGCCTCATCATACGAGTTGGTGTGAAGAGACTGAGTTCCCCCGAGCACGGCTGCAAGGCCTTGATACGCTGTGCGGACCACGTTGTTGAGTGGCTGTTGTGCCGTGAGGGTCGACCCCGCCGTCTGGGTGTGGAACCGCATCCGCCACGACTCTGGATGCGTTGCACCTATGCGATCTCGCATGAGCCGCGCCCAGAGCCTACGGGCTGCTCTGAACTTCGCTACTTCTTCGAACAGATCATTGTGAGCATTCCAGAAAAAGGAGAGTCTGGGAGCAAAGACATCGATGTCAAGCCCTGCCTCCTTCGCAGCTTCTACATAGGCGAGGCCATTCGCGATGGTGAAAGCAACCTCCTGGACGGCGGTGGATCCAGCTTCACGTATGTGGTATCCAGATATCGAGATCGTGTTCCAAGCAGGAGTCACCTCTGCGCAGTAAGCAAACGTATCCGTGATAAGCCGCATCGAAGGTGCTACTGGATACACATACGTCCCTCTCGCGATGTACTCCTTCAGGATGTCGTTCTGGATTGTTCCCCGTAGGAGCGCCGGATTCGCTCCTTCTTCCTCAGCAACGATCTGATACATCAGCAGCAAGACGGCTGCGGTTGAATTGATCGTCATCGAGGTCGACACGTTGTTGAGCGGTATCTGATCAAACAAGATCCGCATGTCATCAACGGAGTCGATCGCGACACCGACCTTGCCAACTTCACCCGCGGCGAGGGGATCGTCTGAGTCCAGACCCATCTGGGTAGGGAGATCGAACGCGACAGAGAGACCTGTCTGTCCTGCATCGAGGAGTGCCCGAAATCGCTCATTCGTCGCCTTGGCGTCGCCGAATCCGGCGTACTGGCGCATCGTCCACAACCGCCCTGTGTACATCGAGTCATAGGGCCCTCTCGTGAACGGGTAGGACCCGGCATCCCCTAGTTGGTCCGCCGAATCCCACCCCTCCAAGTCCTCAGGTCCGTACTGCATTCTTGACTCCTCAATCACTTGAAACGTATGACGTAGGTACGTGGTACGAGCCACTGCCTTCCTTGGTAGCTGCTGTATTCGAAGTCGCTACCTATCCTGACTCTGGTTGCCGATTGTACCGGTAGAACCAAACGAGTCAATTTGAACGCTACTCCTGAGGATTATGGAACCTGAGATTCGTGCCCGAGAGAAGTCTGAGCGTCACCGCAGGCGGATCCCCGCTCTGCTCGGCATTGGCGTCATCCTGCTCGCGGCTGCATCCTGGATTGGGATGTTCGGTTTCCTGGGAGCAAACTCCGCTCACGGAAGAGCACAGGCGCTCTCTGAGGAGTACCTCTGTGACACATCGAAGTTCGATCTCACATTCCCGAACATCTCAATGCTCTCAACGGTACACTCAGCCGATGGTGTGCTGCTTGGCCAACTCACTGAGCGTCATTCGAGACCGATAAGCCTTGATGAGATGCCGGACCTCGTCCTTGCAGCCCTGCTTTCAGCAGAGGACAAGTCCTTCTTCGAGCATGAGGGCATCGATTTCTCTGCTATCGCGCGCGCCGCCCTTGGGAGAGCCATGGGGACCGCAGCCGGTGGTGGATCGACGATCACTCAGCAAGTCGTCAAGCAGAACTTCCTCTCAGACGAATACTCCATCGAGCGCAAAATCTGTGAAGCTGTCATCGCTACTGAGCTCGAACGCATATTCACCAAAGATCAAATCCTTGAGTTCTGGGCCAACTCAGTCTTCTTCGGCTCGAATGCCCACGGAATCCGGGCTGCATCACTCGAGTACTTCGGTAAAGAACTTGATGAGCTCACGATCGCAGAAGCAGCCCTTCTCCCGGTCCCAATCCGCAACCCTACCTTCTACCACCCGCGCAGGAACCCGGAGAACGCTCTTGCTGCTCGCAACCGCACCATTGACCGGATGGTCATAAACGGACACATTCTCCGCGTCGATGCAAGAGCAGCGAAGGCGGAGCCACTCGGAGTCATCGCGCAACGTACATTCGAGCCGCTCTCACCTCAGGTCATGATTGCGGTCCGCCAAGACCTCCTTAGGAACAACAAGTACGGTCTCGGCGAGACGTTCGCAGAACGCAAGAGAGCCGTGTTCGGCTGTCCTGCTGCGGCCACTGACTGTGACGGTGGGGGTGGGTTGAGAATCGATATCACCCTCGACATGGGACTTCAGGAGGAGGCCAACAGGATACTACGAGCATGGTTCCGCCCCGGTTTTGAGGGACCTACCGGTGCAATTGCTTCCGTGGAGAACGCAACGGGAGCTATCAAGGTACTCGCTTCCGGGCTCGACTTCGGGACTGACTTCGCGGCTGGGCAACGTCCCTACGACCTGGCAAGCCACGGTGCTCGCCAGCCCGGATCAGCATTCAAGCCCTTCACGCTCGCGGCTGCTCTCGAATCTGGGGACCGTGCAGGCAACCCCGTGACGCTTGGATCCTACTGGGACGACTCAAGTCCGGCAACCATCGAGTGTGACAGTCCGTGCTCCGTTGACGGGAATTTCTGGACTGTCCGCAACGCTGGCGGTGCCTCGCCCCAGGGGCTTCGAACCCTCGACTCAGCGACTTATCACTCCACGAACACTGTATACGCGCGACTCGTAGATGCGATCGGCCCCGAAGCTGTGGTCGACATGAGCCACCGGCTCGGCATCAGATCGCATCTCCAGCCCTTCCCCTCAATCACCCTTGGAGCACTCGGCGTCTCCCCCCTTGAGATGGCAGCAGCGTACTCAACCCTGGCCAACTTCGGATCGAGGGTTGAACCCTTCCTCATTCGGAAGATCACTGCGTCAGACGGAACCATCATCTACGAGCACACCGTAGAACCGCGCCAGGTCGTGTCAAGCCAGGTCGCGGCGGCAGTCATAGGTTCCATGCAACGTGTCGTGACACACGGAACGGCGCGCAGAGCTGACATCGGTCGACCACAAGCCGGCAAGACTGGTACCGCGACGAACTACCGGGATGTGTGGTACGTCGCATCCGTACCTCAGATGACCACCAGCGTGTGGATCGGCTACCCGGACGCCCAGATTCCTCTTGAGAATTTCACCGTTTGGAACGACCTGGAGGGGGAGGAGCAGTTCTTTCGGCGTGCGTTCGGCGGAACGCTAGCTGCTCCGATTTGGGCACAATTCATGCTCTACGCGACCCAGGACATGGAGCCGATCGATTTCCCCGAGGATCCACCAGGGACGAGCCTCTACCTCCAGACTCCGTTCACCATAGTGCCACCCCTGGGAGAGTCACCCCAAGAGATGACCGACGCCTTGTACGCGGTCGGACTTCGAGTTGATGCCCTCGAGATCGACTCAGCACTGCCCGCTGGGATGCTCGCCGGGACGGTACCACTTCCGGGAACACCGATGCGCCAAGGCTCTACGGTGACCGTTGAGATCTCCAACGGTGTTGCCCCTGTCATCTCGATGATCGACCTCCGTGGTCGAACTTCCGACCACGCCAGTGAGAGCATCCGACAGTTTGCTCTCGAAAACGGGATCTCTCTCACCTGGTCATTCACCGAAGTGGTCACATCGAACCCGACACGCCATGGAGTCGTGGTGGCAACGACGCCGCGACCCGGCGAACCAGTCTCGGCGGGTCAGGAGATCATTGTGAGAATCGGTAAGATCCCGTAGCAACTCCTCGGCGACTCGGAATGTTTTCGCGCTCTACTTCATGCTACTTGACTGTATCTACTGCTATCTGATACAACATGGGTATGACACACTCTCTCCTTCCGCAGACGCCCGGGATCGAACTCCACCAGGCCCGTCCTTCCTGTTCTGGGAATTCGACGTCAACCCCGGGCGTCTCGGAGCCCTCCTCCGTACGACGCACGGTTCTGCGACGGAGATCCATCAATCCGAAGATCGAGTCCTCAGAGTCGGAGGGCGTAGCGGCCACACACGCATACGTTCGCCGGTACTGGATCCCGATCATCGGCCCGGGAGCGGTCGCAGACCTGCTACGACTCACCGCCGCTGCACAGAGCGGCCGCTCCCTCCCCGAGCCGACCCACCTCTCCCTTCTCCTGCACTCTGGTTTGGCGCGCAGGGAGGAGGACACGATCATCGTCCCCTCCACGGTGAGAACGCTCGATCACACTCTTATCCGTCGCCTGCCCCCGTCGCTGCGCCGAACCCACCCTTCACGCATCCCGGC
>CAYYGI010000125.1:0-4748 GCA_964471085.1 uncultured Acidimicrobiaceae bacterium | reverse complement strand
GGTTCCTCGACAGCCGGTTCCTCGACAGCCGGTTCCTCAGCAGTCGGGGCGCAGGCAGTCACGACCAAGACGAGTACAGCGATTAGAGCTAACAATCGCAGTGATTTCGTTTTTCTCATATTCATTTTTGTATCTTCTCCACTAGATTGTCTTGCCTTGTGAGACAAGAGGACGTCACCTTAGACGAAGAGACCGTCACTTGTCCACAGGAAAGGAAGCGACCGGCTGCTCAATTATCAACTGGCACCCGAAATTCCTAGGTGGCTGGGGTGCTTTCGTTCCCGAATCGCCCCAAGTCGCGCCACTCGGTGACTACGCTAGAGAGACGATGATGCCAGACCTGGACCGTGACACACTTCCAGCGCATCCGTTCTCCCGAAGTAGAGTTCGTTTGGGTGGCGTGTGGTTGGATCGAGTTTGCTGAAGATGGGCGGTAGATCCACGATCTCGTTTACCGAACCTGCGCGGTTGCACTTGATTGGAGTAACCCTGCTCGGATGGATGCGGGTTGGCCTCACGGCAGCGATAATTCTGGTCATCGGCCGGGTTCTTGATGCAGCGCTCGCCGGCGACGCCGCGCTCGGCGAACACGGAACAACACTCATTCTCCTCGTCTTGGCTCGCGCTGTCGTTGCCGGGATTGGACCGATCGTCACCGCTGACGCGATCGCGGTCAGTGCAGCGAACATGCGCACAGTTGTTCTCGGGCACCTCTTTGATCTTGGGCCGTCAATCCGAGCGTCGGAGAGGACCGGCGAAGTGGTCGCGAAGGCGACCGAGGGGATCGATGCGGTAAGCGTCTATGTTGGCCGGTTCGTGCCACAGCTCATCCAGGGGGTCACAGTTCCTCTCCTGATCGGTGGTGCAGTTGCCTTCATTGATCTGCCGACAGGTCTCGTGTTGATCGGTGTGCTCCCTGTTGCCCCCCTGCTGTTTCGGCTGATGGAGAGCCGCTTTGCGGCGGTCAGTCGAGCAATGCGGGAGACCACGGATCGCCTGAGCGCACAATTTCTTGACGCATTGCAGGGTGTCACGACCCTCAAGACGTTCAACCGAGCTGAGAGCCACGGCGAGCAACTCGAGGGTGAGGGTGAGCAACTCCGTCACGAGACGATGCGGCTGCTCTTTGTCAACCAGACGGTGTTGATCGTCGTCGACTGGGTCTTTGCGCTCGTCACCGTCATTGCCGCAACAACGATGGCAATGGTCCGCTTCCAGGCCGGGGCGCTCACCTTCGGTGAGGCTGTTGCTGTGGTGCTGCTGGGTGGGCTCCTTGTGGAGC
This sequence comes from uncultured Acidimicrobiaceae bacterium, assembly GCA_964471085.1. Taxonomy (GTDB): domain Bacteria; phylum Actinomycetota; class Acidimicrobiia; order Spongiisociales; family UBA5794; genus B3-G11. The sequence goes on along the minus strand of CAYYGI010000125.1, from coordinate 3,466 downwards.
CGCTCACTCTTGTTGGGCGGTTCTTCTACGTTGGGGCTATCGGCCGGGCTGCCCAACGCCAGATCAAGGACCTTCTCGCGCTTCCACCGCTCGTCAGCGCCACGGGAGGCGAAGTGCCGGCTGAGCAGAATGGAACGGTATCTATGGAGTCCGTGACGTTTACATACCCCGACGCTGGCGAACCTACTCTCTTGGACGTGACGTGGTCGCTACAGGCGGGTGAGACCCTTGCTGTGGTAGGCCCCAGCGGTGCCGGCAAGAGCACGTTGACGAACCTGTTACTCGGCTTCTATCCACAAGACAGCGGAGTGATCAGGGTGGGTGGACACAACACGACAGACGTCTCCGTTGAGTGGATCCGCTCCCAGATCTCCTTCGTGGGCCAGGGCACCTACTTGTTCTACGGCACGGTCGCTGAGAACCTCCGTGTTGCGAAGCCAGAAGCTACCGACACCGAGCTTGAAGAAGTAGCGCGAGCTGCAAGCATTCATGACACGATCGCAGCGATGCCAGAGGGGTACGAGACGCTCGTGGGGGAGCGAGGGTTCACCCTGAGTGGAGGTGAGGCGCAACGGATAGCGCTTGCTCGCGCTCTCCTCAAGGACGCCCCAATAGTGATTCTCGACGAACCAACATCTCACATCGACCCCGAAGGGGAGGCAGCGATCCTGCAAGAGCTCTCCCACCTGACCGCCGAGCGAACCGTGATATTGATTGCGCATCGCTTCTCCACGATCGCCGGGGCTGACCGTGTCGTGGTGCTTGAAGGGGGGAGAGTCGTCGAGGAGGGTCGCCCCGCTATTCTGGCAGCCGGAGGCGGGCACTATGCGTCCTGGCTCGCCCGCCACCGGATCGGTGCACCGTGATGACCCGGTCCGCGACGGCGCGTCGCCTTCTCGGCTTCATGAAGCCCCTGTGGTGGGCAATGGGCCTCTCGATCATCGCGAGAGTTGGCCGGATGTCTGCCGAGATCGCTCTTCTTGCTATCGGTGTCTGGGGCGTGGTCTCCTTTCACGGCGATGGTGGCACCTCGGTTCTCTCAGTGGTTCTCATCCTTGTTGCTGTAGCGGGGGTCAAGGGTCTCGTGCGATACATCGAGCAGTACACCGGTCATCTCGTAGCGTTCAAGCTCCTTGCAATGCTGCGCACCGACTTTTATCGCAGCGTCGTGCCCCTGGCCCCGGCCGGGCTGAGTTCAGCACGCTCGGGGGATCTCGTCTCTCGGGTTATCTCCGATGTCGACAGGGTTGAGCCCTTTTACGCCCACACGATCGCTCCGGTAGCCGCAGCGGTTGCTGTTCCCATGATCGTGTTGGGTGCTCTTGCTGTGCTCTTCGATCCCTTGCTTGCTTGGACGCTTGCTCCCTTCCTCGTCTTGGTTGGCGTAGTTGTCCCGGGGTTGAGCCACCGCCTCGGTGCCGATCGAGTACGCACCTTGCGCCGTACCGCGGGGGAGGTCAACGCCCATCTCACTGACACCGTGCAGGGAATGAGGGAGGTGCTTGCGTTCGGGCGTCGGCGCGAGCGGATGGAAGAAGGTGCTGTTCTCGGAGATGTCACTCGACGCGCCGAGCGCGCGCTTGGCAGGACAGCCGCAGTGCGCTCGGGTGTGAATGATCTTCTTACCGGCACCGCGGTAGTGGCGGTGCTCGCCGCCGGGCTGAGCCTCGTCGATTCGGGGACCCTCGATATTGGAGCGGTGGCAGTTGCTGTGGCACTCACGATGGGAGTCTTCCCTTCGGTGAAGGCCGTAGAGGAGGTGTGGGGGGATCTCGACATCGCGCTCGAGAGTGCTCGGAGAGTCTTTGAGATTATTGACCTCCCGATCTCCGTCTCCGACGGTGCAGACGTTGAGACTCAGCCACACGCGGCGAGTCTCTCCTTTCATGAGGTGTCCTTCCGTTACTCGGCAAGCAGTACGTTCGCACTCCGAGATGTCACGCTACAGATTCCGACCGGGTCGGTGGTTGCCGTTGTAGGTCCAAGCGGCTCTGGCAAGAGCACTCTCGTGAACCTGGCACTTCGATTCTGGGACCCCGATGCGGGGTCGATAACGATGAGTGATATCGACGTACGGGATCTCCCACTCACGACTGTACGCAGTGAGGTCTCGGTTGTGTCGCAGCGCACTCACTTGTTCAACGTCTCCGTTCGCGAGAACGTACTCCTTGGGCGGCCCGACGCTTCTTGGGAGGAAGTGGAGGAGGCGTGTCGGAGATCTGCTATCCACGACTTCATCGTCGATCTCCCTGACGGCTACGACACCGAGATCGGTGAGATGGGGGTTCGTCTCTCGGGAGGAGAGCGCCAGCGAATTGCCATTGCACGTGCACTCCTTGCGGATGCGCCGATTCTCATCCTTGATGAAGCAACCTCCGAGCTGGATCTCGCCACAGAGGCCGAGATCCAGGCTACCCTCGCCGACCTCATGGTGGGCCGCACGACGTTGGTGATTGCTCATCGGCTCTCGGCAGTGGTTGATGCCGACCGCATCGCGGTCCTCGACCACGGGGAGCTGGTCGAGAGTGGCACGCACACTCAACTTCTCGCCAGCAATGGGGTCTATGCCAGACTCTTTGCCAGGGAGGGCGACGCTGTCGACCCGTTAGCCGGGGGTCCTTCCACTACTTCGTGAATAGTCGGAGCGTTGCTGCTCTCTCAGCGGTATGTTCCAGGCATGGCGGATCGACCGAGAGATGACGACTGGTGGCTCGCTACAGACGGTAAGTGGTACCCGCCAAGTCTTGGCTCGGCCTCCGGCAACGTAGGGGGTGGAGATGCTCGTGATGGAGGCACCGCGATATCGCCGATGTTCACCCTTGTGCTCTCGGCAGTGCTGCTCGTTACGTCTGCGGTCCTTCTCGCTGCATCGGTTGCAGGGCTGCGATACTCGTCCGCTGTACAGAAGTTCTCCGGTGAACTCGGTGACGACGAGATCGAATCGCTCATCCCCGTCGCCTTAGATTGGGCGACCTGGTCCGCTGTTACACTCTTTCTGTTGATGTTCACCGGCATTCTCGTCATCGTGTGGACCAATACTGCGTCACGGAGTTTTGATAATCGTGGGCCTATTGGTCGCCGATGGAGAGGTGGATGGACGATCGGTGCGTGGTTCATTCCAATAGGGAATCTCGTGCTTCCGAAACTGGTCTTCAACGAGATTGAGAGAATCGCGCGTGTCCCCTACCAGGGTATGCCGATTGGAGAGGAGTGGCGCAGAGTGCCGCGGTCCCAACTCGGAGACCTGTGGTGGCTGTTGTGGATCGGGGGAGTGATTCCCAGCCAATTAGCTCAGATCGTGGTTGGTGCTCCAACAGGGGATGCTGGACAGCTAGCAATTGTACTGAGCATCAACGCATTCACCTATGCGCTCTTTGCTGGCGCAGGGGTACTGCTAGCTCTCCACCTGTGGAGGATCGAGCAATCGTCACAGTCGTGAACCCTTCTTCCTCACAAGCACCTTCTT
>CAYYGI010000124.1:0-4750 GCA_964471085.1 uncultured Acidimicrobiaceae bacterium | reverse complement strand
CTGACACTGGGCCAGAGAAGGCTTAGCCACGTTTCATGACATCGAGACGGAACAAGAACCCCTACACGACAAACAACGAAGGCCGCGACAAAGGGCCTCTACAAAGAGGATTGACTATGGCAGGAACATCATCGGGATCGAGTTCGGGCATTATCCTTGGTGCGGTCGGCGGAGTCGTTGCACTCCTCCTCATTGCAGCGGTAGTCTTTGGAGACGAAGCGACCCAAGCCGAGTACGGAACTCCCGAACTCGCAGGCACAGCGCTCCCCCTGATGCCGCCAGACGTCCACATGGACGTTTCCGCGTCCGGTCTGATACCCCCCGATGTGTTCGGCCAGAACTTCAAGGGCGAGGACGTCTCCATTACGAACGACGGCAGAGCCAAAGCCATCGCATTCCTTGCGCACTGGTGCCCCTTCTGCCAGGAGGAAGTCACGAAAGTACAGGAGTGGGTCGATGGTGGAGGACACGTGGAGGGAGTCGATCTGTACACAGTGTCGTCCTCGATCAGACCAATGCAAGCAAACTACCCACCCTCCGAGTGGCTTGAGCGCGAGGGCTGGACAGCACCTGTGATAGTGGATGATCAAGCTGGCAGCGTGCACCACGCATTTGGGGCAGGAGGATTCCCGTACTGGGTCTTTCTCAACGCTGACGGTACGGTTGCTCTCCGGGTCGCTGGACTGTTGCCGATTGAGAGTCTGGTAGAGATCCTCTACGCCTTAGAGAAGTAGGGCGGGCATGGAGAGCGTATTCGAGGGTGATGGGTTCACCATTGGACGCATCGTCACTCCTCCCTATGAGAACAACGTGTATTTGATCACGTGCACGGCTACCAGCCGATCACTTCTTATCGATGCTTCAAGCAATCCAGAGGAGATTGTGGCGATGACCTCCGGCACGGAGGTGATCGGTGTAGTGACCACCCACGGGCATTGGGATCACCACGGTGCAATCCCTGAGGTAACCAACACGCTTGGCGTGCCGTTCATGCTGCATCCCGATGATGCCGAGATTGCAGGCAAGACTCCAGATCTGCCACTGAGCGAGGGTCCTCTTGCTATCGGAGAGGTCACAGCGCAGATCCTGAGCACCCCCGGCCACACGCCAGGCTCGGTCTGCATCGCCCTTGAGGGTGTCGTACTTACCGGTGACACTCTCTTCCCCGGTGGCCCTGGTGCCACACGCTTCGAGCACAGCTCCTTTGACATGATCATCGATTCAATCACCACCAAGCTCTTCACGCTACCCGGGAGCACAGTTCTCCTCCCGGGACACGGCTCATCGACTACGATCACCACCGAGGAACCGCAGCTCTCTACTTGGATTGAGCGCGGGTGGTAACCAGAGGAGTAGATGATGGAACTTGGCATCTTCGTCGAGCCGCAACTCGGTGGCACGTATCGGCGACTCGTTGAACTTGCTCAGTGGGCCGAGCAGAACGGTCTTGACGCATTCGCGAGATCCGATCACTATCTCCACGGAGCAACAACTGCCCCTGCCACTGACGCAATGATCTCCCTGGGAGGAGTTGCAACAGAGACTGACTCGATCAGGCTCATCACCCTCGTGTCTCCCATCACATTCCGTCACCCCGCGGTGATGGCGAAAGCAGCGACAACGATCGATGAGATCTCTGGAGGCCGGTTCACTCTCGGCGTCGGCACAGGCTGGATGGAGTCCGAGCACGAAGCCTTCGGCATGGAGCTCCCACCGCTGGGAGAACGCTTCGACCGACTCGCCGAGGCGCTCGCGTTCATTCGTGCAGTGTTCAACGGCGGAGGAAGAGTCGAGGGAGAGTACTACTCACTCAATGCACCCTCCGTCTCTCCTCGCGCATCAGACGGGCTGGGGATCGTGATCGGAGGATCAGGGGAGCAGAAAACCCCTGAGCTTGCTGGCCGCTTTGGAGATGAGTACAACATGTTCGTCATCAACGCTGAAACGTTGCGCCGCCGTGTCGGGGTGATGAGAGAAGCCGCAGAGAGCGCTGGGCGGAATCCTGACGACATTCTCGTCTCGGTCGCAGGCCCGGGATTTGTGTACGAGAGCGAGACAGAGCATCGCGAGATGCTCACCGCGCGCGGTGCGCGAAAGGACCTCTCCCCCGAAGCCTACGGAGCGTTCCTCGATGAGCGCAACGTCCCCCACGGGGTGCCGGAACGTGCACATGAAGCAATCCAGGCCATGGCCCATCTCGGTATCGGGAGATACTATGTCCAAGAGCTCTCACCGCTCGACGATGTCTGCCTCGACCGGATGGAACTCGTATTCTCCGCCCTCCGATCAGAGAATTGAGCCAGGTTCCTCACATCTGGTCACCCTCATGTGTCGGCCGATTACCGCCTCCACAGGCGTTACCCTTACCGTCATGGTTGCAACTCCCCTCCTCGTCATCGACGACCTCCACGCGTCTGTGGAAGACACCGAAATCCTCAAAGGCATCACACTCACTATCAACGGGGGTGAGACGCACGCGATCATGGGCCCGAATGGATCAGGCAAGTCAACACTTGCAAATGTACTCCTCGGGCACCCCTCCTATGTCGTGACCAAGGGCACAATCACTTACAAGGGCGAGGACATCACTGAGGCAGCACCCGAGGTACGGGGCCAGGCAGGCATGTTCCTTGGATTTCAGTACCCCGAAGAGATTCCTGGTGTGTCTGTCGTCAACTTCTTGCGCACCGCGCTCTCGAATCGCACAGGAACCGAGTACACAGTGCTTGAGCTCCGCCTCAAAGTAATGGAGGCAATGAGTGATCTCGGTATGGAAGCATCCTTTGCTGATCGCTACCTCAATGAGGGTTTCTCTGGTGGCGAGCGGAAACGCAACGAGATTCTCCAGATGACGATCCTAGAACCCGACTTCGCTGTCCTCGACGAGACGGACTCCGGCCTCGACATCGATGCACTGAAGATTGTTGCAGAGGGTGTCCAGAGGCTCAGGAATGAGAGTCGAGGATTCCTCATCATCACGCACTATCAGCGGATGCTCGAGTACATCACCCCAGACATCGTGCATGTGCTCATTGATGGTCACATCGTCGAGACTGGTGGTCCGGCTCTCGCTGATCGCATTGAAGAGACCGGATACGACGATTTTCGGGTCAAAGCGACACACGGGTGACCGATCTGCGCTCCCTGCGATCTGACTTCCCAATCCTTGAACGCGAAGTAAACGGGGAGCGGCTCGTCTATCTCGATTCGGCGGCAACAACCCAGAAGCCGAACTCCGTCCTCGACGCCATCGACGACTACTACAGGCGTCACAATGCAAATGTGCATCGAGGCGCTCACACGCTCGCGGTCGAAGCAACCGAGATGTACGAGGGAGCACGAGTCAAGGTCGCCCATTTCATTGGTGCCGATCCCGGGCAACTCGTCTTTACGCGCGGCACCACCACAGCAATCAACCACATTGCTTATGGTTGGGGTCTCAACCGTCTCAAAGCAGGGCAGAAAATCGTCATCACGATCATGGAACACCACGCCAACATTGTGCCGTGGCAGCTTATTGCCAAGCACACGGGGGCAGAGCTCGTCTATCTCGAACTGAACGAGGACCTGACGGTAGACACCAGTGCGTTGGACCAAGTACTCACCGATGACGTCGCAATTGTCTCATTCTCAGGGATGTCGAATGTCACAGGAGCGCTCGGGCCGATTAATGTGCTCACGGAAGCTGCCCGTTCTGTTGGGGCTCTCACTGTGCTCGACGGTGCCCAGCTCGTACCACATCTGCCTGTCGATGTCACCACTCTCGGCGTCGATTTCCTTGCGTTCTCCGCCCACAAGATGCTCGGGCCAACAGGGATCGGAGCCCTCTGGGGCACGGCTGAGCGCCTCGAGGAGATGGACCCGACCGAGGGTGGTGGTGAGATGATCAGCACCGTTGGCCGATTCGAGTCGACGTGGGCGCCGGTTCCGCACAAGTTTGAGGCTGGCACACCTCCAATTGCTGGAGCCATCGGGTTCGGTGCAGCCGTCGAATACCTCGAGAATGTCGGGATGGATGTCATTGCTGCCCACGAAAGGGAGTTGACCGCTCTCGCCCTTGAACAGCTCTCCGAGATCCCGGATCTCATCATCTACGGCCCACGAGACCTTGACCGTCGAGGCGGTGCTATAAGTTTTGAGCTAGGAGATGTTCACCCTCACGACATTGCAACGATCCTCGACCAGGACGGGGTTGCTGTGCGAGCAGGGCATCACTGTGCGAAACCTCTGATGAAGTATCTCGACATACCTGCGACTGCTCGCGCGTCGTTCTACTTGTACAACGTGCCTGAGGACATCGATGCACTCGTTCGGTCGCTCCACAAGGCCCGTAAGCTCTTCGGTCTCACATGACGAACCTTGACGAGCTCTACCGAGAAGTGATCCTCGATCACTACAGGAACCCCCGAAGACGGGGGACCCTCACTGGAGACCACATCCACGCCGAAGGCTCGAACCCTTCGTGTGGCGATGAATTCTCCCTCGATCTCTCTGTTGTGGACGGCGTCGTGAACGATGCGGCGATGCAGGGGCACGGCTGCTCTATTAGTCAGGCATCGGGTTCAATGATGATGGACATGATCGTTGGCAAGACAGTCGCGGATGTGCGTCTCCTCACGCACAATTTCAAGGTAATGATGAGCATCGAAGAGGGCGAGACTCCTATTGACCCAGAGCGGCCCGGTTCGGTGCTCGGCGACCTCGAAGCACTCCAGGGCGTGCGCAAGTTCCCGGTGCGCATCAAGTGCGC
>CAYYGI010000123.1:0-4754 GCA_964471085.1 uncultured Acidimicrobiaceae bacterium | reverse complement strand
TCAAGTATCCCAACACCATCAAGCAACGTCCCCTCGATCACCGTCGAGAGGTGCTGCACGGTCTCCATTGCCTTGAGCACCGGTGCTACGGGAACATCGAGTACATCTGTCCAGGGCGCCAGGCGCTTAGCAAGATCATCAACCACGAGCGCGTGCTCCTCGCGATCCTTTGCGGACGTGAACAGGCGGTGACCGATAAGTCTGTCCTCCTCCTCACCCACACCCCGGGCAGCGGAACCGGCGAGAGGATTTGAGCGAAGACGGGTCCCACCCACCTCAGCGATCAGCTCGGGGCTTGCACCCATGAAAACCGCGTCACCGGACTTCCATGCAAAGTTGTAGCACTGCGGATACAGCCGGACAAGATCCCGGAACACCTTCAGGATCTCAACGGGCTTCGTGGAGCGCACAACAACGGAACGCGAGAGAACCACCTTCTCAAGGTCACCCCTCTCGATTGCCTCCACGGCATTACTCACGCTCTTGGCCCACTCGGTAACGGGGGGGCGAGATTCGATCGCGTGGTCCCCGAGGTCAACGACCGGCTCCCACTCCGGGTGTCTGATCGAAGCAAGCAGGTCGAGGGTCGGGCCGAGCTCATCGGTCTCGGGGACGATGACGGTCAACCGAGTTCGATCACCGGACTGCTCGATACCAATACGCGCAAGGAACGCTTCCGCGGAGGGGAAGCCACTCCACAGATCGGAGCGGGGACCCTCCGGGAGGAAGGAGAACCCGAAGAACGCCCTGAGTTCCGGGCGGCCAACTGCTTCGAGCTTCTCCTTGATCTGCGCGAAACGCGATGGACCACTCGCCGATGTATGCCACGCCGTACCAATTCCCACGAGGCGGTCACCGCTCGGCATCGAGTACGCGACAGCCCTGTCAACAAAGCTCGCACCGGTGCGAGCGAAGTCGAAAGCACCGAAGTCGACATCGATCGAAGCAACCCTGAAACCGGTCTGAGTTGCAAGGTTCAAGCGGAGCTCTTCGACCTCGGAGTCACTGAGTAGGAGCATGCCAGGAGAATACACACCGGGATGCGCGAGACATGCTGCAAGTCACCTCGTTGCTATGACGTCACGCACAATTCGTGCAACAGCCGAGGGATCCTCCATAGGGAGAAGATGCCCCGCACCAGGCACGACAATCACCTCGGGTGCACGAAACTGCGCAGCGAGGCTGTCGAGAAAGGAGGGGGGATGGGTGATCGAGTGCTCACCCGCAACGAGCGTCACCGGTACGTCAATCGCCGTGACTCGTTCCCATGTGTCGTGGTTCATGCCCTCCCTATAGGACTCCGCTTCGACCTCCGGGGCACACTTCAGCTCCCAACCGCTATCAGTGGCACGGAATCCGTAGTCAACGTACGCATCGAGCGCCTCGGCCGTCCAAGACCCGAACGGCCCGGAAGCAAGCCTCTCGCGTGCATCGTCTCGTGATCGAAACACAGAACGCCGCGACAGCGCCCCGGCCGACAACGGGCTCTCTCCCCGCTGATACGGCGGGGGGTAAATGATCGGCTCGATCAGAACAAGGTGGCGAAATAAGCCTGGACGAAGCGACTCAGCCCTCGCAACAGCCGTCCCACCCGAAGAGTGGCCAACCGCTACAACTCTGCCGGCACCGTCACGACGCCCAACAAGTTCGAGCACATCACGGGCCAGAATATCCCACTCTCGCGGCGTCGACCCGGCTTCGCTCTCCCCGTGGCCCCGCTGGTCCATCGAGAACCACGAGAGCGACTCCCACGCAAGCCGGGACACGACTGGACGCCACAACTCCTTGCAGAACCCTGTTGCATGAACGAAGAGCGCCGCGAGTTCACCGCTGCCTCCCGATTCGGTAGCAAGACGCGGCTCACGGTGCCCGTCAGGCTCCAACGTCATCGAGGCGCCAGGTGAGCTCATTCTTCACCTCAACGACACCATCGAGCCTCCGAGCAAGTTCCTCGATCAATCTCGCCTCAGTGCGGGTACCGATCGATCCAACAAACCGGACGATTCCGTTTGCAACAGAGACATCAACAGTCGCTGGATCTACGAAGAGCACTCGACGGATCAAGTCTTCACGAATCTCGTCCTCGATGAGATCATCGGGACGGGTGAAGGCTGCAACAATGTCGAACCGGGAGATGATTCCCACCATCTTGGAGTCCTCAATCACAACGACGCGCTTGACATCATGAGAGTGCAAGAAGCGTGCAGCCTCAAGGATCTCAAGATCGGGTGAGACGCTAAGCAACGAGTCAGACATCACCTCTCCCACGTATTCCGGCGCCTCTCCTGTCTCGGCGCGCTTTAGCTCAAGCGCGAGAAAGTCGCCTTCTGTGATGATGCCGAGCACACGGTCCTCAATGTCCGTGACCGGGAGACCGGAAACGCGGTAACGGAACATCATCCGGGCAGCGTCACGAACCGTTGTCGTGACACCAACAGCTACTACATCAGTCGTCATCAGGTCCCGCACATGCATGTCAGCTCCTTCTCACTTCGAGGCGCGCACCTTGATACGTGCATCTACGATCCGCACACCAGAGCCCGGGGTGCACACTTTCACCGGGTTCAGATCCATCTCAATCACTTCGGGGAGATCCTCAACAAGTGAAGAAATCCGCATCAGCGTCTCTCTGACCGCGTCGACATCGCCTGGCTCTCCCCCTCGATATCCCTCAAGGAGCTTCGCTGATTTCACTTCTGTGACCATCTCGGCTACGTCCACATCCGTGAGTGGATGGATACGGAAGACGACATCCCCGATCAGCTCGACGAATACTCCGCCAAGACCGAAAACGATCAAAGGACCGAACGTAGGGTCTTCGACCATGCCGATCAGAATCTCGTGGCCGCCGGCAACGAATTCCTGTACGAGGACACCCTCAGGATCAGGGACAGAGGCTGTGACCGCCTCAAAAGCCGCCGTGATCTCCTCGGCACCTAACAGATTGAGGGCAACTCCGCCGACATCAGACTTGTGAACCGCCGACGGTGCAATCACCTTCAACACGATCGGAGTGCCCACGCGCTTAGCGAACGCAACAGCTTCATCGACCGTAGCTATGACCTGTGCCCGGGGCAGAGAGATACCGTATGAGTCGAGGACCGTGTTGACAGCTTCTGGAGCAAGCCAGACACCTTCTTCCTCACCGCTCGAAACGGCCTCTTCAATGACAGCGCGTGCGCGATCGGCATCGATGTCAGAGAACTCAACGATTCGGCCCTCCGGTCGTTCCAGCCACTCCGCGTACGTCGCAGCTTTCCGCAGCGCTTTCGCTGCTCGTTCAGGGAAAGCGAACGTCGGGAACCCAACATCCGCACTCGCCAGTTCACTCGGCACTCCCCCCGACTGGAGGTATACGCACACGAACGTCTTGTCAGCCGATGCCGCCTCGCCTGCCTCGCGAATCGCCCTCGAGATCTCCTCGACACCATCCTCTGATGCCGGGATAAAGAGTGTGATCACCGAGTCGACCTCGTCACTAGCAAGTAACGCCTCGATCGCTAAGCGATACTCCTCAGGACCCGCTGCAGCGATCATGTCAACAGGGTTGGCCACTGCTGCTGCATCGGAGAGGAACCCACGAAGCTGCTCCTGTAACTCCTCGGAGAGTTCGGGTACGTCAAGGCCCTGGGAGACAAGAGCATCAACGGCCAGGATCGCCGGGCCACCGGCATTGGTGATGACCCCGACACGACTCCCCTTCGGCACAGGCTGGCTGGCAAGGAGAGCCGTCACATCGAAGAGCTCCTCGAGAGTACCCACCCGGATCACACCAGCCTGTCGGAAAAGCGCATCAACAGCAACATCGAGATTTGCTAACGAGCCGGTGTGGCTCGTCGCTGCTCTCGCCCCTGCAAGAGTGCGACCAGATTTGACCGCAACGATCGGCTTCTTCTTCGAGATCCGCCTCGCAATACGCGCGAAGCGCCTTGGATTCCCGAACGACTCGAGATACAGCAAGATCACGTCCGTGTTCGGATCCTCCTCCCAGAACAGCAACAGATCGTCACCAGCGACATCCGCCTTGTTACCAACAGAGACGAAGGTTGAGATACCCAAGTTCATCTTCGTCGCGTAGTCGAGAATCGCGAGGCCGAGCGCACCGCTCTGGGAGGACATGGAGACCCTCCCTCGAAGAGGCATGATGGGCCCGAATTGTCCATCCAGGCTCGCAACCGGGTCCGTGTTCTGGAGTCCCATGCAGTTCGGACCGACCATTCGCATCCCAGCGCCACGGACGATCCCGAGCAACTCCTCCTCCAAAGCTGCACCGTGTGCACCTGCCTCGGAGAACCCTGCGGTAATCACGACGATCCCCTTCACCCCTTTCTGGGCGCACTCACGAACAACATCATTGACGAATCGGCTCGCTACAACGATGAAGGCGAGGTCGACTGGACCGGGGATGTCGAGCACCGAGGGGAAACTGTGCATCGAGCGCACAATGGTGGCCTTGGGGTTGACCGGATACACCGGGCCGTTGAAGTCAGCGTTCACAATATTGTTGAAGAGGCGCCCCCCGATAGATCTCTTATTTCGGCTTGCCCCGATGACAGCTATCGAGTCTGGATAGAAGAGTGGCATGAGGCTGGCTGTGGTCGCCCGCTGTTCAGCACGCCACTCTTCTTCAGGTGCAGTCTCGGACTCTTCAGTATTGATCGGGCTATTCACCACGGTGCCTCCTCTAGCAACAAGCATCTTCATTATCAATTGTGGCAGATTCCCGACGTCAGCTATCGCTACTGGCGTGAAAT
>CAYYGI010000122.1:0-4759 GCA_964471085.1 uncultured Acidimicrobiaceae bacterium | reverse complement strand
TACCCAAAGAATGTCTCAGCGACTTTGTAGGTCTCGTCCGGGACTCCCCTGATATCTGCGGTGGCTTCTGCGAGTGGGACGGGGACCATCTCGGTGCCGCGGACACCGACCATGACGTTCGTCATTCCATCGAGAGCAAAGTTGGCTGCTGTCACACCGAGGCGCGATGCGAGAACCCGGTCGGAGGCAACGGGTGTGCCGCCGCGTTGAATATGGCCAAGCACCGAGACCCTGGTCTCGAAGTGTGTCAGGTCCTCAATGGCGGCTGCAACTGTGTAGCTGACGCCACCGAGCCGATCGAAACCGAACGCATCCTTCTTTACCTTGGGCGGGGCGTAGCCGGGTGGGGGGGAGATTCCCTCTGCCACGACAACAATTGAGTATTTGTGACCGGAACGGTGCCTCGAGCGCAGCGCATCAACGACGTGGTCGATGTCGTACTCAACTTCGGGGATGAGAATGTAGTCTGCACCTCCCGCCAAACCCGCGTAGGTCGCAATCCATCCCCGAGTGCGTCCCATCACCTCAACAACGATCACACGGTTGTGCGCCTCGGCAGTGGTCGCGAGGCGGTCGATGGCATCGGTCGCGATCTGGACGGCAGTGTGAAAGCCGAAGGTGATGTCTGTCCCACAAATGTCGTTGTCGATCGTTTTGGGGACTCCAATAATGCCGAGTCCCTCGTCTGCGAGCCGCATAGCTGATCGGAGGGTTCCGTCTCCCCCGATGACGATAACTCGGTCGATGCCGTTGCGTGTCAGCGTGTCTTGGCAGCTTGCAAGCCCCTCTCCGTGGACGTATGGATCTATCCGAGACGTACCCAGGATTGTGCCCCCACGCCCGAGAATGCCGCGGACTTTGTCTCTGTTCAGAAGAACGGTCCGGTCCTCCATAAGTCCCTCCCAGCCGTTGAGTATGCCGACGACCTCTCCGCCACGCTCTTCACAACGAGCTACAACGCCTCGAAGGACTGCATTGAGGCCGGGGCAGTCGCCCCCCGCGGTCAACACTCCAAGTACACCCATGTTCTCTCTGCTCCCTTATTGTTCTCTGTGAGAATATTGCGGCATCCCGCTTGCCTGGTCGTCTCCACACATGGCTATGTTGCCTAGGTGTGCGTTGGCAGTACCTTAGGGTTCCAGTGGGTCCCTTCCAGAGAGACGCGGAGTTTCGGCGGAGAGATCTCGACAAGAGTGTGCGCAGTCGTTGCTGGCGTGCTTACATGCGTGTGATTCAGGAATCGGGATACGGTGGCAGACAGCTTCGCTCATCTACATGTGCATACAGAATTCTCGATGCTCGATGGTGCAGCGAGAGTGCAGGATCTCGTAAAGGCGGTTGCCGCCGACGGTCAACCAGCGGTTGCTATCACAGACCACGGTGTGCTTTATGGCGTAGTGGACTTCATGAAGGCAGCCAAGTCTGTGGGGGTAAAGCCGATTGTCGGCATTGAGGCATACCTCACTCCAGGGTCGAGGTTTGACCGCCCCGCCCGCAGGGAGAACCTCCGATATCACATAACAATTCTCGCCGAGAACGAAGTCGGTTATCGAAATCTCATGAAGCTTGCTTCGAAGGCGTACACCGAGGGGTACTACTACAAACCGAGGATTGACGCAGAACTTCTTGCTGAGCATGCAGAGGGGTTGATCGGCACGACCGGGTGTCTGGGTGGGCATGTCCCACAACTCCTTGGAGTAGATGACGCTGCTGAGGACGGATTGAGCCGCACCGAGCGAGACTTCGATAGCGCTTTAGCGGCTGCGGCCAAGTATCAGGACATTTTCGGGAGGGAGAATTTCTTCGTGGAGCTCCAGGATCATGGAATTCCAGCGCAGCAGGCCATCATGGGGGACCTTCTTGATATTTCTCGACGCATCGATGCACCGCTGCTCGCGGCGAACGACTCGCACTACACGTACGCCCACGAAGCAGACGCACACGACGCCCTGCTCTGCATCCAGACGGGTGCGGTGAAGTCCGATGAGAAGCGATTCAAGTTTCACTCCCAAGAGTTCTACGTGAAGTCGTCATCTCAGATGCGGGGGCTTTTTGATAGTGAGCAATATCCGGGTGCGGCAGACAACACCCTTCTTATTGCAGAGCGAGTCAACTTCGATATCGAATTCGGCGGGATCTTGTTGCCGCGTTTCGATGTGCCGACAGGCTACACAGTCGACACCTATCTCAGGCACCTCGTGCTTGAGGGTGCTGCCCTCAGGTACGCGTCGCTGACAACCGAGATAGAAGAACGCATCGAGTACGAGCTGAGAGTCATCTCCGAGATGGGGTTCTCTGCGTACTTCCTCATCGTCTGGGACCTCATTGCGTATGCGGCCGGGCGGGGCATTCGCACTGGTCCTGGCAGGGGGAGCGCAGCAGGATCGATCGTTGCCTACTGCCTCCGGATCACCGCGCTCGATCCGCTTGAGTTTGGTCTCATCTTCGAGCGTTTCCTTAATCCCGGCAGGAAGGAGATGCCGGATATCGACATGGATTTTGATGAACGCTACCGCGGTGAGATGATCGAGTACACAGCAGAGAAGTACGGGTCAGACCACGTTGCGCAGATCATCACTTTCTCGACGATCAAAGGGAAACAGGCGATCAGGGATGCCGCCCGTGTGCTTGACTTTCCGTACTCCACAGGTGACCAGCTTGCCAAGGCAATGCCCCCTGCAATTCTGGGGAACGATGCCAGTATCGATGAGTGCTTGACGGAGCCCGGTCCTGATGCATCGAGTGACCTCCTGGATCACTATGCGGCAGCGTCGGGGCTGCGGGATCTGCTCGAAACTCTTGACGGGGCACCTGAGATCGTTGAGACTGCGAGAGGGCTTGAAGGTCTTCGTCGCCAGGACTCGATCCACGCAGCAGCAGTGGTGATCTCACCTGAGCCTCTGATCAACATCGTGCCCATACAGCAGAAAGGGGAAGACGCTGAGGTGGTCACCCAGTACGAGATGCACGGGGTCGAGGCACTTGGGCTGCTCAAGATGGACTTTCTTGGACTGCGGAACCTTGCAACCATTGAGCGCGCTCTCGAGATGATCAAGCGAAGCACCGGCATTCGTCCTGACATTGACAACATCGCGCTTGATGACGAGTTGGTCTTTGAGATGCTAAGGAGGGGTAACTCGATTGGTGTGTTCCAGTTCGAGGGAGGTCCAATGCGAGCACTTATGCGCAACGTTGGCCCTGACCGTTTTGAGCACCTGATAGCGTTGAACGCCCTGTATCGGCCGGGTCCTCTCGGTGCAGGGATGCACCTTGAGTATGCGGATCGCAAGAATGGGAAGTCCCCTGTCGAGTACCCACATCCCGATCTTGAGCACGTTCTTGGTGATACCTACGGCGTCATTGCGTATCAAGAACAGGTGATGCAGACGGCCCAGGTGATTGCAGGGTTCTCGATGGCTGATGCGGACAATCTTCGCAAGGCAATGGGGAAGAAGATCCCGTCGGTGATGCGGGAGCAGGAGGAACGATTCGTTGCGGGATGTGTGGAGAACGGCTACCCCGAGTCTCTTGGGAACGACCTCTTTGGGATCATCGTGCATTTCGCTGGCTACGGTTTCAACAAGAGTCACTCTGCCGCGTACGCCCTTGTCTCGTACCAGACGGCTTGGCTCAAGGCTCACTTCCCCGCCGAGTACATGGCAGCGCTCCTTACGGGAGCAAAGGGGGACAAAGACAAGACCGCGTCGTATCTCCACGAGTGTCGGATGATGGGGATACCTGTCCAGGTCCCGGTGGTGAATACGACGGAGCGCGACTTCTTCGGAGGAGAGGGTGAGATCGTCTTCGGGCTCTCTGCGGTGCGCAACGTCGGTGAGGGGGTGGTCGACCAGATCGTTGCCGAACGCACAGCAAACGGCGATTATGTCGACTTCTTTGACTTCATCGACAGGGTCGATGTCTCGGTGCTGAACAAGCGAACTATCGAGTCGATGATCAAGGCCGGAGGTTTCGACGCACTGGGCTACTCCCGGCGTGGTCTTGTTGAGGTCGCCCACCGAGTTGTCGATGCCACGATTGCTCGGCGCCGTGCCGAGGCTGCTGGTCAGTACAGCTTGTTTGGTGGGGGTGATTCCGAAGTGAGTGACGTCTCGCGTGAAGTGGAGAGTCACGAGTGGGAGAAGAAGGTGCTTCTCACTTTCGAGAAAGAGATGCTCGGGCTGTATGTCTCGGACCATCCACTCCTCGGTGTTGAGCGAGCGCTCTCGGTGTTGACTGACACAACGGTTCTCGGTTTGTGGGAGAAGGAGGATCGGTCCGAGGCAACAATCGGTGGTGTTATCGGGTCGGTGAACCGCCGCTACACCCGCAAGGGTGACCTCATGCTGTATTTCCCACTTGAGGACCTCGAGGGCAGTGTTGAGGTTGTTGCTTTCCCCAAGACCGTCCGAGAGCACGGTGCGTCGATTCGAGAGGATGAGATCGTTGTGCTTAAAGGACGCGTCGACCACCGAGTTGACGACGTCAAGTTCATGGCCCACTCGGTCTCTATCCCGGTGCTTGACGCCGGTCGAGACCTGGCAGTGCGGGTGCGGGTGCCTGCGTCGCGACTCTCGACGAGCGTTGTCGAGAGCCTCAAGGCGGTGCTGCTCAACCACCCCGGTTCGGCACCTGTTTTTCTTCACATGACATCTGATGCGGGTGTCAAGGTGCTACGAATTGGCGCGGAACACAACGTGGAGCCCCGATCGGCACTCTTCGCTGAACTGCGCGAGTTGCTCGGCCCCACGGCTGTCTTCTA
>CAYYGI010000121.1:0-4776 GCA_964471085.1 uncultured Acidimicrobiaceae bacterium | reverse complement strand
TGTTTTCTCAGGCACTGTTTTCTCAGTCATCGCGCCCCTCTGTGTCGTGTTGAACCGTATCGATCTCGACAAGCGTTGCTCCCGCCGCGACCTGGTCACCTACAGCAAAGTGCACCGCGGTTACGGTTCCGTCGCCAGACGCTAGTAACGCCTGTTCCATCTTCATTGCTTCAATGACCATCACTGCATCTCCGAACGCAACCTCGTCTCCTGGTGCAACAGGAACGGAGACGACGTTCCCCGGTGTCTTCGCAATCACCGTTCCGGACATCGAGCCCTGGGCTGCTCCTGTGTCGGCAACAGGGAATTTCGGCGCGACCGTGAAGTGCGTTGATCCGAGTGAGCTGTCGACGTAGAGGTCGTGACCGAGGTGACTCACATCGAAGCTGCGTCTCACACCGTTGATCGCGAGATCAACCGTCGTCTCAGTGATCGAGTGCACCGTGTCAAGTGCGACCGCAGCGTCGTTGACCGCGACTTCGACCGAGTCACGGTGAAGACGGTACGACACCGCGATCGGCTCGCCACCGTGGAGGAGGGTCAGGGAGTGTGGTTGGGAGGGCACGTTGCGCCACCCGGATGGAATTGATGGGAGCACCGTTGCCCTGCGGCGGTTCTCAGCCTGTATCCAGAGCGCAGCAGCAGCCGCGGAGGAGTGGAGTGCTCCCTCAGACATTGCCGGTGCGGTGAAATCGTCTCCTCTGCGTTCAAGGAAACCAGTATCAACGGCGCCTGTAAGGAACTCGTCACTGCTCAGGATGCGAGCAAGCAGTACCCGATTCGTTTCAACGCCATGGATCCGGCTCCCTTGCAGCGCCCGTACCAACACTGCAGCGGCTTCCCCCCTCGTCGGGGCGTGCGCGACAACTTTCGCGATCATTGGGTCGTAGTGATGCGTGACCACGGAGCCGTCTGTGATCCCCGTGTCAACACGCACACCGTCAGGGACCGAGAAGCGGTGCACCACGCCCGTTGAAGGCAGGTAGCCGTCGGCGGTTGACTCCGCGTTGAGGCGTGCTTCAATCGCATGCCCCTCCCTTGCCGGGATGTCGCCCTGTGCCATCAGCGGGACACCCGCAGCGACTTCAATCTGCATGCGTACCAGGTCGATTCCTGTCGTCATCTCCGTGACAGGGTGCTCGACCTGGATACGGGTGTTCATCTCCAGAAACGCGAAATTGCCGGAACCATTTGCGCGAGACGAATCGACGATGAATTCAACGGTGCCAACGCCTCGGTACGAGACGGCTTTACCAGCAGTGACGGCTGCCTCCCAGAGACGCTCCCTGAGACCGGCGTCGAGACCCGGGCTCGGCGTCTCCTCAATGACTTTCTGGAAACGCCGCTGAATGGAGCACTCACGCTCATAGAGGTGCACAACATGCCCCTCACCGTCGCCAACGATCTGTACCTCAATGTGGCGCGAGGAGGTGACATACTCTTCGAGATACACAGTGTTATCACCGAACGCTGACGCCGACTCTCTCGCCGCACTCTCGATCGCTTCTTGGAGACCGGCAGGACTTGCAACGATGCGCATCCCTTTTCCGCCACCACCGTGGGCTGCTTTTACGAGGAGGGGATACCCGAGGGGTGCTGCAGCCTCGACAGCATCAACATTGTCCCGGAGCTCGACGACCGCGAGCACCGGAACGCCTGCACCCGCCATGATCTTCCGAGACTCGAGCTTTGATCCCATTGCGTGGATCGTCTCGGGTGCAGGCCCGATGAACGCGATGCCTGCATCAAGCACGGCTGACGCGAATTCAGCATTCTCCGAGAGAAATCCGTACCCGGGATGGATCGCTGTGGCGCCGGTGAGTCGGGCCGCGTCGACGATTGCAGCAATGTCGAGATACGGCGAGCCCCTTTGAGAGGGGGCGGATGGAAGCGGGACGGCCTCATCGGCTTTCCGCACAAAGAGGGCGTCGACGTCGTGTTCGGAATACACAGCAACCGTTGCAATACCCATCTCTCTGCATGTGCGCATGACGCGCATCGCGATCTCGGATCGGTTCGCAATCAGGATCTTGGAGAACATCGTCATAGAGAACACTGTCTGAGAAAACACGCGTATCACATCCTGAAGATACCGAAGCGGTCGGTACCGGACACGTCGCCTGAGTGAACAACAGAGAGCGCAATGCCCAGGGCGCTGCGGGTGTCACGGGGGTCAATGATTCCGTCATCGAGGACGCGGCCACTGAGGTACACAGCCTGCTCCTCCTGCTCGATTTTCATCTTGATCATGGTGCGGCGCTGCACATCGGCCTCTTCGTCAAACTCGACACCTGTGCGCTCCGCTGCTGCGCGTGCAACGATCGAGAGCGTGCCTGCGAGCTGTTCGGCCCCCATGATGCAGGTCTTTGCGGTCGGCCAGACAAAGAGGAAGCGCGGGTCAAACGGCCTCCCCGCCATTGCATAGTTCCCTGCACCGTAGGAGCCGCCGACCTGGAGCGTGATGTGTGGCACGGTGCTGTTGGAGACGGTGTTGATCATCATTGAACCGTGCTTCACGATGCCGCCCTGCTCGTAGCTTGCTCCGACCATGAAACCTGTCACATTCTGGATGAAGAGGAGGGGGGTGTCTGAGTGGTTTGCGAGTTGAATGAAGTGTGCGGCCTTCTGGGACTCCTCTGAGAAGAGGATCCCTCTGTGGTTTGCAAGGATGCCAATGTCGTAGCCGTGAATCCGTGCCCACCCTGTCACGAGGTTCGTTCCGTAGAGGGGTTTGAACTCGTCGAACTCGGAGCCGTCAACGATCCTAGCAATCACCTCTGTGATGTCGAAGGGGATTTTGAGGTCCGCCGACACGACTCCGAGAAGCTCTTCAGCGTCGTAGAGCGGTTCGGTGACAGGCCAGCTCGGTCCTCGGCCTTGTTTCCTCCAGTTGAGCCTCGCGACGAGCATCCGCCCAAGCCGGATCGCGTCCAACTCGTCGGTTGCCATGTAATCGGCGAGGCCTGAGGTTGTTGCATGCATCTCGGCCCCACCGAGTTCCTCCTCCGTTGCGTCCTCTCCCGTCGCCATCTTCACGAGGGGTGGACCGCCAAGGAACACCTTTGCTCTCCCCTCAACAAAGACCGTGAAGTCTGACATACCTGGCAGGTATGCCCCTCCAGCAGTTGAGTTGCCAAAGACGAGGGAGATCGTCGGGATTCGTGCTGCGGAGAGTCGGGTGAGCTCATGGAACGTCTGCCCGCCCGGCAGAAAGACATCGACCTGTCTCGGGAGATCCCCCCCGGCACTCTCAACAAGATACACGACAGGGAGACGGTTCTGTTGTGCAATCTCAAGTGCCCGGAGACCCTTTGCTAACCCGATCGGGTTGACGGCGCCACCCTTCTCTGTCGGGTCGTTCGCCACAATCATGCACTCAACGCCCTCTACAACACCAACACCGGTGACCACACCGGCACCAATCGAGTACTCGGTCTCTGCGCCTGCAATTGGTGACAGCTCAAGGAAAGGGGCGTCGGGGTCGAGGAGGAGTTCGATGCGTTCCCTTGCAAGGAACTTCCCTCTCTTGTGGTGTCGATCGACATACTTCTCTCCCCCACCCGCAACAGCCTTTGCGAGAAGTACGTCGAGCGCGACAAGATGTCTACGCGTCTCAGCAACGTTCTCGTGATACTCGGGTGACTGCGTGTCGAGGGAAGTCTTGAGAATGGTCATGACCGGACACCCTCGACGAGGCCTTCGAGTCTCGTGACCCTGTCACCGAGTTCGGTGGCCACGGATAGTCTCGTCTCAATACCTGTACACACCACCTGTGTGAGGCCGTCAGCCACATTGTTGACGTCGATCTCCCCGTGACCGGTCGCTGCCCCCCACGCGATGTGTTCAATGCCGCCATACACAAGATCACGGATCATCGTGGCAGGAACATCGCTGTGGAACGTGCCGTCAGTCTGGCCCTCCTTGATCACCTCAACAAGGAGGGAGGTCCATCGCCTGTTGAGCTCAGCGACCTCGGACTCGTAGTAATCGTGCATGGGACGGACCTCAGCAATGATCAACCGACAGACATCCGGCTCCTCTGTGAACGCCCGAAGCTGAAGCCAGATCAGATATCGGAGACGCACCCGAACATCAGGGATACCAGCAACGGTCTCACCCGCCAGCTCAATCACCGGCTCATAGAAGGAGCGAATCACTTCAAAGAGCAACGCGCGCTTCGAGGCAAAATGCTTGTAGATAGCTCCGTCTGCAACCCCAACTGAGCCTGCAATGTCACTGATTGAGGTTCCCTCGAAGCCCTTCTCTGCAAAGAGCGCCCGCGCTACGTCGAGGATCTCGTCTGATCGTTGGCTTGAGCGCCGACGCTGCTTCGGTGAATGTGATTCACGTTCCATCATTTCATCGCTCACTTTACAGGATTTCACCCTTGCATGGCAAGTCGTATCGAAGATGAGTATGATTCACGGAATGAGCAGGTAGTTTGACCAGAGAGGTGCACATGGAACGCAGGGACTTCGATCTGAACACAGATGACCGCCTGATCCTTGACGCTGCCGACCGGTTCGCGAGGGAGAAGCTCTACCCCCTCTCCCAACGAATGGATAACGAGGAGTGGTGGCCAGAGGACCTCTTCCCGATGCTTGGAGCACACGGACAGCTCGGCCTCACTATCCCCGTGGAGTACGGCGGTCAGGGCATGGGGCTCTTCCATGCGGGACTCGTTGGGCAGGCGTACACAAAATGGAACCACGCTGCGTCGCTCTCCATTGGTGCACACGACAATCTCTGTGTCAACAACATCTACCGCAACGGCAA
>CAYYGI010000120.1:0-4799 GCA_964471085.1 uncultured Acidimicrobiaceae bacterium | reverse complement strand
ACGCCATCCCCTGAGTCACCACAGGTTCAAGTCTTCGTCGGCATCGACGATGACGTAGGTATAGCCCTGTTCGGCCAAGAACCGTTGCCGGTTGCGAGCGAATCGGGCTTCTTCGGAATCGTGGGTGACGATCGAGTAGAAGTGGGCCTGGCCGCCGTCGGCTTTCGGCCGTAAGAGTCGCCCGAGGCGTTGGGCCTCTTCCTGGCGGCTACCGAATTGCCCCGAAATCTGGATGGCAACCCCGACCTCAGGAAGGTCGATGGAGAAGTTGGCGATCTTCGATACGACCAACACGGGGATCCGACCGGCGCGGAACTCGGCGAATGTCTCCTCACGTGTGGCCTGGCCGGTCCGGCCGGTGAGGAGGGGCGCTCCGAGCCGTTTGGCCACCTCTTGGATCTGATCGAGAAACTGGCCGATCACCATCACCTGTTCATCATGGTGGTGCGCGATAATGCGATCGATCACGCCGAGCTTCTCGGTTGCGGTGGCGGCCACTCGGTGGCGCAGTCTGGGTTCGGTCATCGCGTAACGCATACGGTGCTCTTCGCTGAGGCTCACCCGCACCTCTGTGCAGATGGCTGGCGCTATCCATCCGAGGGCCTCCAACTCGGTCCATGGAGCGTCGTAGCGTTTCGGCCCGATCAGAGAGAACACGTCTTTCTCGCGGCCATCTTCGCGTACGAGGGTGGCGGTCAGACCCAGACGGCGGATAGCTTGGATGCGGGCCGTGGCCCGAAAAACCGGCGCAGGCAGCAGATGTACCTCGTCGTAGATGATGAGACCCCAATCCTGTTCGTCGAAGAGCCGCAGATGTGGGTATCTCTCGAGAAAGTGGGCGTCGCGGTCAACCGATGGATCCGCCCAGGTGAGAATGTTGTAGGTGACGAAGGTGACCGGGCGGAGCTGCTTGCGTTGACCCGACCACTCACCCAACTGGTCCTCGGTGAGGGTGGTTTTGTCGAGGGTCTCGCGAATCCACTGACGGACCGCGGTGATGGAGGTGCACACCACAAGTGTCCGAGAGCGGGCGCTGACAATGGCCGCGAGCCCGATGATCGTCTTGCCCGCTCCGCACGGCAAGGTCAGCACACCGCTGCCTCCTGCCGGGTCGCCGTCCACCCACCACGCGGCCAACGAGTCTGCTTGGTAAGAGCGGAGGCCGACGGTCATCTCGACCTCGCCCAACGCCGCTCCCTCCTCAAAACCGGCCTCGTCGGCAACGGGCCAACCGAGGCGGAGCAGGGCCTGCTTGAGCGTACCCCGATCGCCGAGACGTACCGCGAACCGGTTGCCATCGAGCCGTTCGCCCAGCAAGGCACCCACCTCTTTGGTCCTTGACACCTCCTCCAGCAGGGAGGGCTCGCCTGCAACCAGGGCAAGCCCCACGGTGTCGAGATCCTTGACGAGTCGGAGGCGGCCATACCGACTCATCTGGTCGGCCACCTCGTCAATCACCGCCGCCGCGACCTCATATTTCGAGTAGCCCGTGAGCACGGCGGTCACGTGTTCCGCGGTGAGTCCCGCCACTGCCGCGTTCCACAACGAAAGGGGAGTGATTCGGTAGGTGTGTACGTGTTCCGGTGCCTTCTCAAGCTCGGCGAAGCGGGCCAACTCGGACCGAGCCTCCGCCGCCGCCGGTGATACGGTCTCCAGCAAGACGGTCAGATCGCTCTGGACGATCAGGGGACGGTCGGGTACCAGCACGACTATTCGTCCCGAGCGCCGGCCAGACGGCGGACCAGCGAAGGTGTCAGCGCCAAGGGACCGGTGACCGCCAGCCGAGAGCTCGGGTCGCGGGCCTCGGCAGCCTTCTCTTCCATGCGTTCGGCCTGTGAGCGGAAACCAGCGTGGCCGATGCGGTCAGCTACGTCGCGAGCCCGTCGCGCGCTCTCCTCCAGGGCGGCGACCTCGTCGCTGCTCCGGCGAGCCATGGGTAGATCGGTGTCTCCGCCCACCACCATTGGCGAGAGGCCCTTGCGGTCAAGCGCAGCCTGAACCTTGGCCGGTGTCAGCGCGGAAATGGCGACCATCGGGGCCACCGCCCGTAGTTTGGCCGACTTGACCGAGCAGGCCGTTGCCAGATCGGCGGGATCAGAGACAACAACAATAGTCGTGGCCGACATCACCTTGACCCTCCCGGCCTGAGCAGCGGCGTCGTGCACAAGCCGGTACACCGGATCTGTCAGCGGCACTGAGCTGAGCTTCTCGAGGAAGGCACAGATACTGTCGGGGTCATCTCCGTTCTGCACGGCTCGAGTGATGAGTCGCTCGCTGAGCCGAAGGATCCGCGCCCCGGCGTCACTCTCGAGTTCGGCGAATCGCTCAAGGTGCGCTGCAATAGTTGGATCTAGGTCTGGTGGACAGATGATGGTATGGTCCGCCTGCACGACCGCCTGCTCCGCACTACCAAGTGGGGCGGAGTCGACCTGGTCTGGATCCTCCAACGCCAGCCGACCTAACGCTGTCAGACCGATCGGACCTTCAGCCGACACGACGCCGAGAGCCTGAAGCTCGTGCAGGCATTGACGGATAGCCTCATCCGACCCAACCGGGTGATAGTGATGACCGAACCAGGCCGACACCTCATTGGCATCCGACCAGCCTGTTTCGGGAGCCAGCGACGTCAGCTCCCACAACAACAGGTGTCTGTTGGCGAGGAGTTGATCGGAGAGAACCGCGGAGGGCCGCGCCCATTCGCCGACTATCCGAAGCCAGCGCCCCTGGAGGGGGAGCGCAGACCACGCCTGCATCACGTCGGGATCGAGCATCCACGCTTCGTCAACGCGTCTGTTCCGCCCCCGGCCAGAGCTGCTGACCGTGTTTGGCAACAGCAATCCCATGCTCAGGGCCAGCCGAGAGATCAGCTCGATGACTTCTTCGGTCGATCCAAGAGCCTTGGCGGTGGAGCGGACAACAGCCTTGGCCAGCCGCAACTCCCGACTCTTGAGGACCACGGGTGGAGCGCCGTCCCAGTGCATCAACGCTTGATCCACGGTTGCCATCAATGCAGGTAGCCGGAACCCGTCTTCTGCTCTAACACAGACCTCCGGGGTCGCCACCCTTGGCCACACCGGAAAAAGAGATCGTTCGAGCAGAGGCCACGCCTCCTGCCAAATCCAAAGCTCATCCTCGTAACTGGACACCCCGACGATGCCCCGAGACGTCAGTTCGTAGAGTGGAGCGAGTTCCGGGCGGATCGGTGCTCGTTGGAAAGCAAAACGGGCTGGTTCGACCTGATGGAGCGAGTAGCTCCCAAACCCGAACACATCGACTCCGATAGCACCGATGCTGGCCCGATCGGCGATCGAGGCCAACAGGTCAAGGGCCGGACCGGAGAGACCCTTCCGGATACCGGAGCGTCCGGCAGGGTCGGCAAATAGCGCTGCGATAGCGTCGATTCGGTCCTGTTTGCGGCTTGGCACCTTCAACCCAAGCTCCCGGCACATGAAAGAAAGTGCGTCGGAGGTGACGACATACTGATCGGCTAACGAGATCTGTGCATTCTGCCACCAATCGCCCAACTTCACACCTAGAGACAGCGTTCCGTCGGCAACAAGATCCCGTTCAAGCAAGCGAGCAGCGTAGAGGCGATCTAGGGCGATGGCGAGCTCGGCGGGATCGGCGTCGGCGGTCTCACGGGCCCAAGCCTCGGCAGTGATAGCACCACCCGAAGCACCGACTAGACCCAAGATCTGATTGCCGACCCGTCCGGCGGTGTCGAGAGCCGCCATCAAGGCGAAATCAGATGAGCGGAGCGTGCGGAATCGTTGGCGGGAACTATGGCCCGGCAATCCAGGGTTCAGCGGACCAAGGCCATGGGCGGTGATCGCCACCAAGGGCGCTGCTCGCACATAGCGGAGCGTCTCGTCAATCTCCTCCACCTTCCCACTCTGGCTCAAAGGAATTACCGCCTTGACCTCGCTGTGCGACGACTGATGTTCTCATAACTCGAGGGCGAGTGTAGCCCATCTGACCACTCCGCCCTCAGCAGTCGGTATGCTCTCTGCTTGCCGGCGTCATACCTCGTCTACTGCGGGAACGGATCAAACCACATGTGGGAGCTGGATGCGCTTACGAACCAGCCTCCAGTCGATCTGTCCTTTCAGCCTCAAGAACGGCACCCATCGGTTTCGCAGCACATTCAGGTCAGTCATCATCCACCGGGCAGATCCCAATGGCCATTGACAGTCGCTCTCCCACGGACCGAGAAACTTCGCGTGGCGCTAGCGATGACCGGTTTCTGTCGGACACATCCTGTATTGTTCGGTACAAGAACTACATGCATGGGATTTTGACATGA
The DNA here is from genome assembly GCA_964471085.1 of uncultured Acidimicrobiaceae bacterium. Taxonomy (GTDB): domain Bacteria; phylum Actinomycetota; class Acidimicrobiia; order Spongiisociales; family UBA5794; genus B3-G11. The sequence goes on along the minus strand of CAYYGI010000120.1, from coordinate 496 downwards.
CTCTCGAACAGCCGAATGGCGGCCACACCGTTATCGACCTCTTCGCGGGGTGTGGCGGCATGACTCAGGGGTTCGTGAACTTGGGGTTTCGCCCAATGCTGGCTGTCGAGTGGGACCTGCCGTCAGCAGCTACCTATGCAGCCAATTTCGGTGAGCATCACGTCTTCTTGGGGGACATCGCCGACTTGCCGGATTCGTCCGTACCCGAGGTCGACGTTGTTATTGGTGGCCCGCCGTGTCAGGGCTTCTCGAACCTCGGCACGCGTAATCCCGAGGATCCGCGCAACAGGCTGTGGCGTGAGTACGTGCGCGTCGTTACCCACGCCCGACCGAAGATGTTCGTGATCGAGAATGTAGATCGTTTTCGGTCCTCGCACGAGTTCGGTCTTCTTGAGGAGGAGGTCCGCTCTGGTGTGTTGCAGGACTACTCCATCGAGGTAGCCATTCTCAACGCAGCGGATTTCGGCGTGTCGCAGCGCCGGCGTAGGACCGTTGT
>CAYYGI010000119.1:0-4812 GCA_964471085.1 uncultured Acidimicrobiaceae bacterium | reverse complement strand
GAAGTCGACTCAGCGGCTATCGAAGCTCTCGCTGATCGAGCGTTCCACATGCTTGCACATCGACCTGAGTACGCCGCTGCAATTGCTGACCACCCTATAGCGATCCGAGTGATCGGAGCTGATCAACGCATCGACCACCTCCCGGAATTCGACCGCCTCTACTTTCATCATCCCGGCACAGATTGGCGGAGAGTCGGGCGTGCTTTCTCGGGTACAGAGATCATCCCGTTCGCTGCGGGCGCTGAAGAGAATCTGCTCTGCTTTGAGAACGATCGGTTCAAAGGGGAGGAGAACTTCCTGCGTGAGTTCGCTATCACGATCCGGTGGTTCGCGATGGAATCCATAGACAAGCCCACATCGCGAGCGATCGAACAGGCCTACGCCTCAGCAATTGCACAGGGCAAGTGGCGCAACACCCTCGCAGAGATCAACTCCGACCAGTACTGGGCCGAAGGAGTCCAGAGCTTCTTCGATGCAAATCTTGAGGATATAGACGAGGAGCGCAAGCCGATGTCCTCGCATAATCACGTCAACACCCGAACGGAGCTCCGCATGTACGACCGCGCCCTGTACGAGATCGCTGCCGCAGTCTTTGGTAACACCCATTGGCGGCCTGCGTGTCCCTAAATAAGCCCTCTAGCGTTCATGCTCTCATCTATAATGCCTTCGAAGGGACCCATTCTCACCCAATTTCTTCAAGGCTGATGCGTAGCGAGGTCAGCCAAGCATCGAAAGGGGCGTTGCCATGACACACCCAACAAGTCCACCTACAGAGCCGACTCCATCAGAGAGCACCGACAGCCAGTCACGACTTGGGCTCTGGATCGGGCTCTCTGCGATCATCGCGATCGTGGCCGGTGTTGCTCTCTTTGCACCCCGGGACGAGACAGCCGCTATGGGGGGCTGGGTGACGATGTGGATCATTGCAGCCGTACTCCTCGCCGTCGGTGAGATGGTGACAGCCGGATTCTTCCTTTTTCCGTTCGCAGTCGGTGCCGCTGCCGCCAGCGTGCTTGCAATGTTCTCGGTCGTTGTGCTCTACCAGTTCATCACCTTTGCAGTGATCTCCGTCTTGGCCCTCTGGTTAACGCACCGCTTTGCGAGTAAGGACATCCACGGCGAACTGCTCCCGGTAGGTGCAGCTAGATATATAGGGCAGACCGTCCTTGTTCTCGAACCGATCAGCAGGCTGCACGGCACAGGCATGGTGAAACTCGGTATGCAGGACTGGCGGGCCACAACCGATGGTGACGAGGAGATCTCCCAAGACTCCGAAGTCACAATCGTTGAGGTCAGGGGCGCAAGGCTCGTCGTCGAGCCGCTAGGCTAGGTTTCAGCAACACGCAACCAACGAAAAGGATACCCATGGAAGCTGCAGCATCGATCGTTCTGATTCTGATTTTTGCGCTGGTCATCTATATCGCGATGGCGATCAAGGTCGTCCAGCAGTACGAGCTAGCTCTTGTTGAGCGCTTCGGTAGATACCGCAAGACAATCAATCCTGGATTGAACTTCATCATCCCGTTCATTGACAAGGTCAAGAAAGTCGACATGCGCGAGCGGGTCGCCGATGTCCCCCCCCAGGAAGTCATCACGAAAGACAATGTAGTGGTGACAGTGGACGCTGTCGTGTACTACCAGGCAACCGACCCGGTGAAGCTCGCGTACAACGTGGCGAACTTCATCCTCGCTGCTACGAAACTTGCCCAGACGAACCTCAGGAACGTTGTTGGCGACCTGGATCTCGACGAGGCGTTGACGTCGAGAGAACGCATCAACACCGAACTACGAACCATCCTTGATGAGGCAACCGATGTCTGGGGCACGAGAGTTGTGCGCGTGGAGATCCAGCGGATCGATCCACCGCGTGATGTCGCCGACGCTATGCACCGCCAGATGAAAGCTGAACGTGATCGTCGAGCAGCGGTTACAGAAGCAGAGGGGCTGAAGCGTGCAGCCATCCTCACGGCAGAGGGTTTGAAGCAGTCACTGATTCTCGATGCACAGGGCCAGGCCCAAGCGATCAGGGAAGTGGCTGACGCTGACAAGTATCAGTTGTTGACTGTTGCTGAAGGAGAAGGACAGGCGATCGAGAGAGTATTCGGTGCCATCCACACCGGGAACCCAACCCCGGATCTTATTGCCATCAAGTATCTCGAAGCGCTCGTCGGCGTGGCAGATGGGAAAGCAACGAAGCTCTTCCTCCCCTTGGAGACGGCAGGAATCCTCGGCAGTATCGGCGCAATCGGCGAACTCTTCACCGACCAAAAGAGCGAATAGCCCCCCTACCAGCCATTCTGGCGTCCCTCAGCGAAACATGTTTCGCTGAGGGACGCCAGAATCCTCAGAGCTGCTCGGCTTTCTTCTGTCGCCAGTAGATCCAAGCCCAGCCACCGATAAAGACGGCCACAGAGAGCCACCCGTTACGGCTAATGCCGAAGAGCCGGAATGTGGTATCAGTGCGCAGCAACTCCACCCCGAACCGCACAACGCTGTACATAACAAGGTACACCCCGAACGAAGATCCTTTTGCAAGCATTCCCCGCTTCTCGAGCCACAGAACTGTCGGCACGATAACGAAGAAGTTCCAGAATGACTCGTACAAAAATGTCGGATGAAATGTCTGGAACTGTTCATACCCCGGAGGCCGACGAGCAGGATCAATGATGATCGCCCACGGCAGACTCGATGGTGTGCCGAAGAGCTCTTGGTTGAAGTAGTTCCCCCAGCGCCCGATGCCCTGTGCAAGCGGGATACCGATCGCAACCGCGTCTGCAAACGCGAAGAAGTCTCCGTGACGCCTCTGTGTGAGGTACACCACAGCGAGTGCGCCAAAGAGAATCCCGCCGTAGAACGCAAGACCTCCCTCCCAGACGAAGAGCACTGCCCACGGCCGCTCAGTGAAGAGATGCGTGTGAGTAGAGACATACCCAGCTCGCGCGCCGATAACTCCAGCAACAACAGCCCAGATAGCGATCGACTCGAACAATTCGCCGCTCCCCCCAAACCGCTCATACCGTTTCTTGGATACAACGATTGCAACGATGATTCCAACTGCCATCATGATCCCGTAGACGTGGATCGTCAGCGGCCCAAGTTCAAGCACATTCTGAGCTGGAGAAGGGAGAGCAGCGAAGAAGCTCACGCGTACCGTTCCTTGAACTCCTTGAAGGCCTCCCATGCTTTGGGGGCGTACACGGTGCCCGGTCCACCGTTCATCAGAATCGCAACCGAGAGCATCTCAGCGAACTGCTCCTCGGTAGCTCCATGGCGAGCTGCTCCGCGTGCGTGTGCGGCAATGCAACCGTCGCATCGATCTGAGACTGCAATTGCTACAGCTATCATCTCTTTGACCGCAGGCGAGAGCGCTCCATCAGCAAATGCCTCCCGGTGGATGTCGCGGAACCCCGCGTACGTATCGGGTATCAGACTCCGAAGTTCCTTCGTCGCCTCTGCATTCTGCATCGAAATATCGTGATAATGGCCCATATGTCCTCCTTAGTTGCAGGGATGCTACGCCGCTGCCCTTGCTGTCGTGCAGAACAATCGTGTACTCTCACCCACGCGGGTCAACAACGAGTCCGCGTCGCCATTTATTCCAGAGAGAGGTGAATGTGGACAGAAAGAAACGAGCCCAGGAGGAGTACTCCAAGCACGAGCCAGGTCTCCAGAAACTTTCGAGATGGATGTACGACAATCCAGAGGTCGGGTACAAGGAGTTCAAGACATCAAAACGCTATGTAGAGATGCTCACCGCTGGCGGATTCGATGTCGAGTACCCGGCATACGGCCTGGAGACAGCTTTCGCCGCTCGCATCGGTTCCTCTGGCCCGGAAGTCATCATCTGTGCAGAGATGGACGCGCTCCCCGAGGTGGGCCATGCATGCGGCCACAACATCATTGGAGCAGCAAGCCTTGGAGCGGGGCTCGCGCTCGCGCCACTCGTTGACGAGCTCGGTATCCGTGTCACGGTCCTTGGTACACCCGCAGAGGAGGCCTTTGGGGGCAAAGTGGACCTCATCAAGGCTGGGGCATACGAGGGAGCTGCCGCATCAATGATGGTGCACCCCGCAACGAAAGACCTCGTCGACCCTGAGTTCCTCGCTGTTGCTCACATCAACATCGAGTTCTTCGGTCACGAGTCACACGCCTCCGGGTTCCCACATCTAGGCATCAACGCGCTCGATGCTGCAGTGCAGGCGTATATGAACGTCTCGACACTCCGCCAGCAACTCGAAGACTCCGACCGAGTACACGGCATCATCACCCAGGGAGGAGCAGCACCCAACATCATCCCTGGACACACCGCCATGAGCTGGTATGTGCGAGCAGCCTCTGATGCAAGACTTGATGAGATACATCCAAGAGTCATTGCCTGTTTCGAGGCTGCTGCCCTAGCAACAGGGTGTGAACTCAGAGTGATCGAGGCGGGTCACCGCTACAAGGACATGCGCTCGCACCCGGTGATCGTGGACCTGTACGCTACGAACTCGGAGAAGGCGGGTCGCAAGATGAACCGCCTTGTGGACCTTCCTCCGGAGACATCCGGCTCGACGGACATGGGGAACGTCTCGCACGAAGTGCCTTCGATCCACCCGATGCTCGATCTACGCTGCTACCCGATCGTGAACCATCAGAAGGAATTCGCTGCCCACACGCTCTCGCAGGACGGGGAAGAAGCAATCCGTGACGGTGCGCTTGCTATGGCGTGGACAATCATCGACCTCGCAGAGGGCAACCGATGGGAAGAGCTCAAAACCCCTCTCTGACCCTCGCAGCTCGGGCCATCTCTCCCCCCGGGGGAGAGAGAAA
>CAYYGI010000118.1:0-4818 GCA_964471085.1 uncultured Acidimicrobiaceae bacterium | reverse complement strand
TGGGTGACGGCGCTGACCGGAATCCTGATGTTCCTTATCTGGCTCAACATTGGATCCAGCGACCACAACGACACCATCTGAGTCCTGATAGTTGACGGCAGCCGCTACCGCAACAACAAGCGCTCGCACAAGTGCGCTCTGCACTCCCCCCAGTCTTCAGGCGGAGAGCTTCGTCCCGTTCAATCGACAGCTCTCCCACAGCACCTACCGCTTGGTTCTCGACTCACGCCGATTCTACGATGAGTCGTCGGCGCTCTCGTCTACGAAACGTGCCCGGTACACGAAAGGCACGCTCACCAACACAATGAATGCCACGAGTACGACACTGTTGAGAGCAATCGTGTGGCTCGGCTCACCCACCTGCACCAACCCGACGAGCCGCAGCAGCTCTGTGAATAGGATTGCGATCACCACCGCAATAGCGAGCGAGGCGAGTATCCATGCAATTCCGAGCCCTATCAATCTCCTTGTCAACATCTCAAGAAACGATACCCGGTTCTCATCTCTCCTCTCTCGACTCTCTTCCCGATAACATCGGAGGGTGTCAGACACCAGAGTCTCCGTATCACTTGATGCCGTGATCGTCACCGTCACCAATGACGAGCCGAAGCTCCTCGTCGTTGATGGATCGCGTGGCACACCGGCACTCCTGCCTTCTGGGCCTCTCGACCCTGTCTCCGACGATACTCTGGACCTTGCTGTTCGCCGATGGCTACATATCCAGACGGGCCTCACCGTGAGCTATGTGGAACAGCTCTACACCTTTGGAGACATGCAACGTTCAGTGCACTCTGTTGGTGAGCGTCGACTCGCCGTTGGCTACGTGACGCTTGTACCCGAAGAGACCCCGGCCAAGGGTGCCAGTTGGATCGACTCGTACGAGCTCTTCCCATGGGAGGATCAGCGGAGCGGTACGCCAGCCGCGCTCCAAGACGATCTCTACCCGAGGCTTGAAGCGTGGTCACACAACGATGCTGCTCGACAAGCCCGAACGCAGATCACGTTCGGGGTCGGAGCGCCGTGGGACCCGATTCGTGTACTGGAACGATATGAGCTCCTCTACGAGGCTGGTCTCGTTGCAGAAGTATTCACAGATCTCCTCGAACCTGTGCCTGATTCCTTGGGGGGGCGAGCCCTGGGCCTCGACCACCGAAGGATCGTCGCGACTGCACTCGGCCGTCTGCGGGGAAAGCTCACCTACCGACCCCTGATTTTCGAGGTGATGCCAGAATCATTCACACTCACGGAGCTACAACACACCGTAGAAGCACTCGTCGGTATCGAGCTTCACAAGCAGAATTTCCGGAGAATCGTCGAGCGCGACGAACTCGTCGAACCGATAGGCAGACATCGGTCCTCAACCGGAGGACGACCCGCAGCACTGTACCGATTCCGCTCCGATGTTGTATCCGAGCGACCCACACCGGGTTTCTCCCTCCCCCGCCCGAAGCACCTTTAGGCGATCTCGAGAGCCTCGATCAATGTGCGTAGTGGCACAGATCGGTGTATCGTTCTGGGTAATGCTCAGAGCGAGCATAAGGCGAAGTGAGGAACGAAGTGACCATAACTCTACGCACTGTCGACCGCCTCGACGGCGTGCTCCCCGATGTCGAGGTCGCCGCGCTTGCGCCACTGATTGAAGAAATCGAAGTCCTCAAGCATCAACGAAACGCCGTCATCCTTGCACACAACTACATGACGCTAGATATTTACCACGGCGTCTCCGACCTTGCGGGCGACTCCCTGGCGCTCGCGCACATGGCAGCAGACACAGACGCAGACGTGATTGTCATGGCTGGCGTTCATTTCATGGCGGAGACCGCGAAAATTGTCAGCCCCGAAAAGACAGTTCTCATCCCTGACCTTGAGGCTGGCTGCTCTCTTGCGGACTCCATCACTCCTGGAGATATCGCCGCACTCCGTGAGCGGTACCCAGATGCCCCCGTCGTCACCTACGTCAACACCTCCGCAGAAGTAAAGGCTGCATGTGACATCACATGCACGTCGGGGAACGCACTGGCGGTCGTCGAGTCGCTCGATGCCGACCGAGTCATCTTCCTCCCCGACCAGTACCTCGGGCGCTGGGTCGCTACTCAGACGAAGAAAGAGATCATCCTCTGGCAGGGCTCGTGCGAAGTGCATGAACGCTTCACTGCAGCGGAGCTACGCGGGTACCGCAGGGACTACCCGGGTATCCAGATCATTGCTCACCCCGAATGCCCGACCGACGTTCTCGAAGAAGCTGACTACGTGGGGTCAACTGCCGGGATGCTCAACTGGGTGCGCACCATGACTCCTCAACGCGTCGTCATGGTGACCGAGTGCTCAATGAGCGACAACGTCGCAGTTGGATCTCCCAAGACCGAATTTATCAGGCCATGCAACCTCTGTCCATACATGAAGATGATCACCCTCGAAGGCATACGTGACTCCCTGAAACACATGCAGCACGAGGTCATCGTCCCGCACGACGTAGCACAGGGTGCCCGAAGGGCAGTTGATCGCATGCTGGCCCTGGGATGAGTTCAGCGAGAGTCGCGACGATTCTCCACGACCATCCTCTCATTGTCGGGTCTGGGATTGCAGGCCTCTCCACGGCTCTGAGCCTCTCTGGTTCCGTCATTGTCACCGCTGCAGGTGTCGGTGATGGATCCAGCTCCCTCGCCCAGGGCGGCATGGCAGCAGCAGTCGCTGCCAACGATGCTCCCGCGGACCACGCTGCAGACACAATGCGAGTCGGGGGAGGTATCTCAGACTCCGGTGTTGCTGAAGCTGTTGCTTTGTCAGCACCCGATATCGTCGACTGGCTCACCGAGTATGGGGCTACCTTCGATCGAGGACCCGAAGGAGACCTCCTGCTCGGTCGCGAGGCGGGGCACACCGCGAGACGGGTTGTACGCGCTGGAGGCGATGCCACGGGTGCCGAGATAATCCGAGCGCTCCGGATAGCTACTGTCCAGCGGCGCGACATCACACTGATTCCCCGTACGCGCCTCATTGATCTCATCCGGTTCGGCGACGCCATCGGCGGGATTCTTGCTCTCACGGATGAAGGCGCAATCGAAGCGCACCTCGCACCAGCCGTGGTGCTGGCTACGGGCGGCATCGGTGGCATCTATGCGCGTTCAACCAATCCTCGCGATGTGCAGGGTGCCGGGCTCGCAGCTGCAGCGCGCCAAGGGGCAGGCCTCGCTGACCTTGAGTTCGTTCAATTTCACCCCACTGCACTTGCAGTGAGGGATCACCCTGCGCCCCTCGTCACCGAAGCACTCCGGGGTGAGGGAGCGGTGCTCATCGACGAGAATGGGCACCGCTTCATGGTTGGTGTACATCCCGATGCAGAACTCGCTCCGCGCGACATCGTTGCTCGAGCTATCTGGCGCCATCGCAGGGCCGGACACCGGGCGTACCTTGATGCCACGAAAGTGGTCGGAGATGCAATGCAGCAGCGGTTCCCGACCGTATTCACCGCTGCTCTAGAAGCAGGGATCGACGCTCGAAGGCAACCAATCGAAATCTCACCAGCAGAGCACTATCACATGGGTGGTATCGCCACAGATCTCGATGGTCACACGAGCATCAACGGGCTCTGGGCCTGCGGCGAGGTCGCGTCAACGGGGCTCCACGGAGCAAACCGGTTAGCAAGTAACTCTCTTCTCGAAGCAGCAGTGATGGGACACCGAGTCGCAACATCAGTGACACATGGGGCAGTAAGCATCTCCCACTCACATGAAAAGGGGAGCATCCCTATCGATGCTTTCGATCGTGCGTCAAGGTATTACGAGGCCGACACGTACGCAGTCCGTCAACTCGCTTGGAACTACATTGGCATTGCAAGGGAGGAGAGAAGCCTCACGCGTGTCCTTGACGAACTCGCTGAACTCGACGGGCCAGTATCGGACTCCTCAACGGTTGCCAGCCTGATTGCAACCGCAGCTCTGCTGCGAACGGAGTCGCGGGGGGCGCACTATCGCACAGACTTCCCGGAAATGAGCTCAGATCTCGCGGAGCGTTCGCATGTGAAGCCCGATCCACATGATCAAGTGGAGCTCACTCTCACACCACAGTCTTTGACATCGTGACCCTCGACGTACCAAGCGCCGCAGCCACAGTTATTGCAGATGCATACGAGGAAGATCTGGGCGATGCTGGTGATCTCACCTCTCTGGCCACGATCCCCGAGCACCACCTATCGACGGCGAGGATCGTTGCTCGCGCCCCAGGTTGCATAGCGGGTGTCCCGGTGGTTGAGATGTGCTTCGCGCACGTTGATCCGGAGATTGTGATCACCCGGATGGTGGACGACGGCGACACCGTCGTTGGCGGCACCGTGCTGCTCGAAGCGTCAGGATCGACACGCTCTCTCCTCACTGGCGAACGGGTAGCGCTCAATATTTTGGGTTGGCTCTCAGGGATTGCTACAGCCACCCATGCCTTCGTGGAAGCTGTGGAGGGCACCGGGGCTGTGATCAGCGATACTCGCAAGACAACACCGGGGCTGCGCGATCTAGAGAAGTACGCTGTTGCTGTGGGTGGAGGCGTGAACCACAGGAGGGGCCTCTTTGATGCCGTGCTGATCAAGGACAACCACCTTGTAGCGAGCACATCAATTGGTGACGCCGTGACAAAGGCGAGGGCTCTGGTTGGAGGGGAGATGATCGTCGAGGTCGAAGTGGACACCCTTGACCAGCTCGCCGAAGTACTCAGAACCGACGCGGATATCGTGCTCCTCGACAACATGAGTCCGGCCAAGCTCAGAGCGGCTGTTGCAATGGTGAATGGCAAGATGCGCACTGAAGCCTCCGGCGGTATCACTCT
>CAYYGI010000117.1:0-4820 GCA_964471085.1 uncultured Acidimicrobiaceae bacterium | reverse complement strand
GTGATCTCGTTGCCGCTCGCGTCGCTGGCCCCTCCCCCACCTCCGCCTGTCACTTCTCCGCCTGCGGACTCGGCCCACGCTTCAATGTCTTCATCGTCAACGTCCGGCGCGAGGGCCTTGTAGGGGTCCGTTGCAGGACCTGGGGCGTCGCCGAGCCAGTCATCGAATCCTCCCCTGGACTGCTCTTTGTTGCGGTCGTCACTCATAGAACATCACATACCTGTACCGGCCCAGCTCTGAGCGCTCTCAAGGTCAAGTAGTCAGCTTCTGGATAATCGAACACCCAGCGTCGTTCACACCTCAAGCAGTTCTTCTTCCTTACGGGTGAGTGCATCATCGATCTTTGCAACATGCGCGTCGGTCAACTCCTGGAGACTCTTCTCCGCCCTTCGGAGTTCGTCCTCGGACACCTCTTCGGCTTCGAACGAATCCTTGTACTGCCTACGAAGGTTCCTGATCGCAATCCGGCCATCTTCGGCGAGACCGCGCACAACTTTGACGAACTCTCTCCTCCGCTCCTCGGTGAGGGACGGAAAGGCAAGGCGGATAACGTTCCCATCGTTGGATGGATTCAGGCCGAGGTCAGCGGCCTGGATTGCACGTTCAACCGCCGGGATCGAGGACTTATCAAAGGGCTGAACGATCAACATGCGCGCCTCGGGAACCGAGAAACTTGCCAGTTGCTGAAGTGGCGTCTGAGTCCCGTAATAGTCAACGGTGACGCGGTTGAGAATTCCGGCGTTCGCGCGCCCGGTGCGCACACCGCTGAACTCGTGGACTGTGCGCTCAAACGCCTGTCCCATCTTCGCCCCCGCCTCTGACAACAGTTCGCTGATCACTTGGGCCTCCTCGCGTGTACCAATGTTCCGACCGACTCTCCACGTACCGCTTTAGCAACATTACCTGGAGTAGTCATGTTGAACACACGAATCGGGAGGTCATTCTCCATGCAGAGCGTAACTGCTGTTGTGTCCATCACCCCGAGTTGCTCGGAGATTGCATGCATGTAGTCGAGTTCCTCGATGAGCACAGCATCCGCGTTGATTGCAGGATCAGAGCTGTAGATGCCATCGACTCTCGTTCCCTTGAGAACGGCGTCGGCTCCGATTTCTGCAGCACGCAGCGCCGCGGTCGTATCTGTGGTGAAGTACGGGTTCCCTGTCCCTGCCGCAAAAATGACTACCCGTCCCTTCTCGAGATGCCGTATTGCACGGAGCCTGATGTACGGTTCAGCAACCTCTTGGATCACAATCGCAGTCTGCACACGACACTCAGCCCCCGCCCGTTCAAGTGCACCCCGGAGGGCGAGTGCATTGATAACGGTTGCCAACATGCCCATGTCATCTGCAGTAGCTCGATCCATCCCATCGGCTGCTCTGCTGAGACCCCGGAAAATGTTTCCACCTCCGACGACGACAGCAATCTGATAGCCCTCGCGCTGAACCTCCGCAATCTCGGCTGCAGTGCTTTCAACGGTCACCGGATCGATCCCATATCCAAGGGCTGCATCAGCAAAAGCTTCACCAGAGAGCTTGAGGACGACCCGTCGCTTCTTCACTTGTCACTCCTCCCCGATCGCGACCCTTGCCATAGATGTGATAGAGATGTTCTCCCCCATCTTAATCGCGAGATTCTGAACGAGTTCACCGACAGTGCCTTCGAAGCGATCCGAGCGGACGAATACCTGATCTTGTAGGACATTCTGCTCGAAGAACGAATTGATCCTACCCTCCACAATCTTCTCTACGATCGCTTCCGGCTTCCCCTCGTTCTTCGCCTGAGCCGCGATGAGTTCCTTCTCCTTGGCTACAGCGTCCTCTGGCACATCCTCCCGGTTGACCCAGAGAGGGCGAGCTGCAGCAGCGTGCATAGCAATGTCGTTCGCCACCTCAATGAACTCAGTGCTCTTTGCTACAAAGTCAGTCTCCGAACCCAACCCGACGAGCACACCAATGACAGGCCTCCCGGCTTGTACATGGAGATACGAGCCGATAACACCTTCGCGCTGTTCACGACCAGCACGCTTACCAGCTTTCACGATACCTCGTTCTCGGAGAAGATCGCTGGCCTTCTCCCTGTCGCCGCCGGTCTCGGTGAGTGCGTTCTTTGCATCCATCATCCCTGCACCGGTCTCCTTGCGCAGAGCCTGGACATCTTGAGCGGTGAAATGAGCCATAGCGCTACTTCCTGCTGCGTTCATCAGAGACTTCCGGCTCAACGTCTTTACGTTTCGCCCGAGCAATCTCTGAGCCTGCGATGCATCCCTCTGCAATAGCGTCGGCCATGAGCTGTGCGGCTCGGATGGCATCGTCATTTCCAGGGATCACATAGTCGATGAGGTCAGGATCACAGTTCGAGTCGACGAGTGCAATGATTGGAATACCGAGACGGCTGGCCTCTGCCACAGCGATGTGTTCAGCGTTGATGTCGATGATGAACACCGCATCTGGCTGACTCCTCAGGTCGCGAACACCTCCAAGAACCGCTTGCAACTTGACGAGTTCACGCCTGAGACGAATCCGCTCCTTCTTCGGCAACGACTCCATCTCACCGCTCGTCTCCATCTGCTCAAGCTCACGCATATAGAGAATCCGCTTGTGAATCGTCTGGAAATTTGTGAGCATTCCGCCGAGCCAACGATGATTGACATACGGCATGTTCGAACGAACAGCCGCATCTTGGATCGCAGAGAGCGTCTGCTTCTTCGTTCCGACGAAAAGAACCATCCCACCAACTGCAGCGATATCTGATACAACCTGGTACGCCTCTTCGACCGCTGCAAGGGTCTGGCGGAGATCGATGATGTGGATTCCGTTGCGTTCCGTGAAGATGTACGGGCGCATTTTGGGGTTCCAGCGAGCAGTCTGGTGCCCGAAGTGAACGCCAGACTCCAAGAGCTGGCGCATAGCGATAACTGCCATAGTCGAATCTCCTCGTTTGGGTTGGTCTTCCGCCCGCTCTTCAAGCCCTCGAACACCTGCCCGCAAGCAGGTGCACCGCACGAGGATTGCAGTGGACGTGTATGATGCGAGAAGTGTATCAGAGCGTTCGAGGTAACCCGTTCAGCGAGCAGCAGGCTCAATGAACCTGTTTCTGAGGCTCAGAACGGCCTTCGTGTGGATCTGGCAGACACGTGACTCCGTGACATTGAGGACACCGCCTATCTCTGCAAGGGTGAGTCCCTCGAAGTAGTAGAGAGTAAGGACAAGTCTTTCGCGGTCAGGGAGTCGGTTAATTGAGTCCGCGAGCAGGTAGCGAGTCTCCTCCTTCTCAAAACTCCCCGACGGGTCGAGCGCAAGAGGGTCGGGGATTATCTCCGACATCGAGCCTGAATCCTTCTCCGAGGCATTCAACAACTCATCAAGTGCTACGAAGCCAAGGTTTGCGATCTCTCCGAGATGGCCGCGCAGTGTGTCAACGGGGATCTCCATGCTGTCGGCCACTTCGTCTTCACTCGGTGAGCGCTGGAACCGGTGTTCGAGGTCAGCCATCGTGCGTTGGATCTCCCGCGCTCGGGCGCGGACCGATCGCGGTACCCAGTCAAGCGCCCGTAGTTCGTCAAGGATCGCTCCTTTGATTCGATTCACAGCGTATGTCTCGAATTTGAAGCCACGTTCGGGCTCGAATTTGTCAACGGCATCAATGAGCCCGAACGTACCGAAAGAGATCAGGTCATTCTGATCCACGTTGCGCGGTAGGCCCGATCCTACGCGCCCTGCAACGAACTTGACGAGCGGTGAGTAGTGCAGAATCAAACCCTCGCGAGAGCGCGCGTCTCCAGAGTCCTTGTACTCCAACCACAAGGTTTCAATCTCGTGATCACCTTTTTTATGCACGCGGATGGCTTCTGTCATAGGTCTCAGTCATGTGTTTGCGAGTGACCGCAGTGTATATCTGTGTCGTTGCGAGTTCTGCATGGCCAAGAAGATCCTGCACGGAGCGGAGATCTGCGCCACCTTCTAGCAGATGTGTCGCAAAAGAGTGTCGAAGTGCGTGAGGAAAAGTACCAAGTCTTGAACGAACAACGCGTCTCACTCCCCGAGTGTCGAGAGGTTGCCCGCTCACTCCCAGCCACAAGGCATCACCCGATCGAGCTGTCACAAATTCATTGCGAGCATTTGAGAGGTAGGCATCGAGTGCTCTCCTCGCAGCACCTCCAAGAGGGAGGTTCCTGTCCTTCTCCCCCTTTCCGGTCACGCTGAGAAACGAGACATCACGTACACACGAGGTTGTGAGGGAGACGAGTTCTGATACGCGCAGCCCGGTGCCATACAGCGTCTCAAGGATTGCCCTATCTCGTATCTCAATAGAGTCGTCCCCATCGAGACGATCGAGTGCTTCGGAGAGGGCCCCCGATGGCAGGGCACGCGGGAGCAATTTGGGGAGCTTCGGCCTTGGAGTATTCAACGCAGGGTTATGGTCGTTGATATCTCGCCTTGCAAGGTCACTGAAGAAGGAGCGCACTGCCGAAGCCTTCCTCCCAACTGACCGAGGTGCATAGCCACGCGTCGTCACGTCGGAGATGTAGCGGCGAATCAATCGTCGGTCCACTGACTCCGTATCCAGCACACCCCAGCGCTCTGCAAACTCGACGAAGTCCACTAGATCGGCCTTGTATGCAGAGATCGTACTCTGCTTTAGCCCCCGCTCAACGCGAAGACGTTCCAGGTATCGGTCGACTTCTGGTGCAAGGGTTCCACTCATGATGCTCCCATGCTCGCTGGTAATCCGAAGTTCGTCAACTACTCAAGCCTGCTGGGATCCGAGCGGCTCGATCTGAAATGGGTATGGAGCGCGCTCCATCCTTATCTCTGAACATC
>CAYYGI010000116.1:0-4876 GCA_964471085.1 uncultured Acidimicrobiaceae bacterium | reverse complement strand
GCAGTGGTAGTCGATGCGCCTCCAGATCCTGAAGGGGTGGGAGAGCTACTTGCAAAGCATGATCTCACACCTGTGGCGGTGCTCGTCTCGCACGGCCACGTCGATCACGTCGGGGGAGTTGACGGTATTGCTTCTCCTACCGTTCGCGCCTACCTGCACCCTGAAGATCTTGACATGGCGCGCCACCCGCGCCAGCAACTCGCAGCGCTCTTCGGATCGGCATTCCCGACAGGTGACGACGAATTCGTTTCTACAAACTTCGTCGATCTCAGAGACGGTGAGACGCTCCACCTTGCGGGTGTGGACTTCGACGTCTTGCACACACCGGGCCACACCCCCGGCCACTGCTGTTTCTACCTTCCTGGTGAGGGAGTCCTCTTCTCTGGTGATCAGCTCTTTGCTGGTTCGATCGGGCGAACTGACCTTCCTGGCGGCTCCTATGAGACGCTCATGAAGTCAATGGCAGAGCGCGTGCTCCCTCTCCCCGAAGACACAGATGTCCTACCGGGCCACGGCCCCACCACGACGTTGGCAGCCGAACGCAGACACAACCCCTTTCTCCAGGAGTTGCTGTGAGCAAGTATCTCCAGGAGTTGCTGTGAGCAAGTATCAGGCGCCGAAAGGCACCTACGACATACTTCCTCCCGAGTCTTCCTGGTGGCAGCGGTCCCGCACTGTCTTTGATGACCTCTCTCGCCGTTTCGGATACGGCGTCGTTATCACCCCGATGTTCGAGAACACAGACGTTTTTGCTCGCAGCGTCGGTGCTGACAGTGAGATCGTCCAGAAACAGATGTACACCTTCACCGACAAAGGCGGCAGGTCGGTCACCCTTCGTCCCGAGGCAACGGCTTCGGTGGTGCGTGCTGCTATCCAAGCTGGGGGAGTGCAGGGCCGCTTCAAGGGTGCGTACTGGGGGGAGATGTTCCGATACGAGCGCCCCCAGAAGGGCCGAACCCGCCAGTTCATCCAGGCGGGGATCGAGTATCTCGGGTCGGAGTCCCCTGAAGCTGATGTGGAGGTGATCGAGTTCGGGTACCGCTTTTTAGAGATGCTCTCGGTCCCCGACGTGGAGGTCCGTCTCAACTCGATCGGTGATCCTGGGGAGAGAGCAACATATCGAGACGCTATTCGCACCTATCTCATGGAACGTTTCGATGATCTCTCAGAAGACTCCAAACGCCGGGTCGAGACGAACCCGATGCGGGTTCTCGACTCGAAGCTTGACGATGCAGTCCTCGATGGCGCTCCGGTACCCCTTGACTTTCTCGGGGAGGACGCGAGGAGGCATTTCCAGGCGGTGCGAGATGGGCTAGATGCCGTTGGTATCCCGTACGTCCTTGATGACAAGCTTGTTCGTGGCCTTGACTACTACACGAGAACAGTCTGGGAGTATGTGCCAACCGGATACGAAGCGGCCCAGACTTCGGTTGGTGGGGGGGGGCGCTACGACGGGCTCTTCGAGTTGCTTGGAGGCAAGCCGACACCCGCTGTCGGGTTGGCAATGGGCATTGATCGAATTCTTCTCGCCTCAACAAAGCACGATGAGGGGCATGCTCTCGATGCGTTCGTCGTGGTTGCAGATGATGAGCTTCGACCAGAGGCGCGTTTGTTGACATCTCAGTTGAGAGCACGAGGGCTGCGTATCGACATGACGGACACGCAACGCTCGGTAAAGGCACAGTTCAAGGAAGCGGACCGCTCCAATGCGAGAGTAGCTGTCGTCGTCGGGGCGGAGTGGGCACGACGAGAGGTCACGATCAAAGACCTTGACAACGCAGAACAAGACACAGTAGTGATCGAGGAGATCGAAGAATGGATACGAGCCCGATGAAGACGATCGGCACAGGAGAGTTGCGCACAGACCACGTTGGCGACTCCATCACCCTGGCAGGTTGGATTGCACGTCGCCGAGACCACGGAGGAGTGATCTTCCTTGATCTGAGGGACTCGACTGGGATCGTGCAGGTCGTGCTCAACCCCGAAGATGCTCCAGCGCCCGAAGATGTGCTCCACGGCCTGAGAAGCGAGTACTGCGTCCAGATCAGGGGAGTTGTCCGCCCGAGACCCAAAGGTACAGTGAACGAGGGTCTTCCTACCGGGGCTGTTGAGGTTGTGGCAGAGTCGCTGGATGTGTTGAGCCCGTCTGCACCCCTCCCTTTCCAGATCGATGACCGCGTTGATGTTGATGAAGTGCTTCGTCTCCAGTACCGCTATCTCGACATGCGCAAGACTCGGATGGCTGAGAACCTCAAGGCGCGTGCCAAGGCTCTCAGGGCAATGCGCCGCGTCATGGAGGGTGACGGGTTCCTTGAGATCGAGACCCCGACGCTCATTGTCTCAACCCCTGAGGGTGCGCGCGATATGCTCGTCCCTTCTCGCCTCCGCCAGGGTGCCTTTTACGCCCTCCCACAGTCGCCTCAACTCTTCAAACAGCTCCTGATGATTGGTGGCGTTGAACGCTACTACCAGATAGCGAAGTGCTACCGGGACGAGGACTTCCGCGCGGATCGCCAGCTTGAGTTCTCGCAACTCGACTTCGAGGGGTCCTTCTGGGGACAAGAGGATGTGCTTGCTCTTCTTGAGGAGGTAGTGGTCGAAGTTGTGCGAGACCTTCGAGATGAGGAGGTCAAGCTCCCCCTTGCACGCATGACGTACGCCGAAGCAATGGAGAGATACGGCACGGATGCTCCCGATCTCAGGTTCGGGATGGAGATAGCAGAGTTGTCAGATGTGTTTGCAGCTACCGACTTCAAAGCGTTCGCGGGGGTCCTCTCCTCGGGTGGCTGTGTTCGCGGCATCAACGGTGGCGCGCTCGGCCTCTCGCGCAGTGGACTCGACGCTCTCGTCTCGCGCGCCCAGGAGCTTGGTGCAAAGGGCCTTGTGTGGATGGTAGTTGAGGAGGATGGTTCGCTTCGGTCCCCGGTCGCGAAGTTCCTCTCGGAGGCAGAACTTGAGGGCATCAAGACAGCCCTCGGTGCTTCGGTAGGAGAGACGTTGCTCATTGCTGCAGATGACCCCCGCATTGTCGCAAAGGTACTTGGGAGGCTCAGGCTCGATATTGGTCAGCCCGACGGCCACGCAGAGCTCAGCTTTGCATTCATTCTCGATTTCCCTGTCTTTGATGTGGATGATGATGGGCGCCTCTCGCCGGCTCATCATCCGTTTACAGATCCCGGGGATCTTGAGACCCTCACTACTTCCCCCGAGACCGCGATCTCGAAGGCGTACGATCTTGTGCTCAACGGGTCTGAACTCGGTTCGGGGAGCGTAAGAATTCACGACGCTGAGTTGCAGGCGAAGGTATTCGAGGTGATGAACATCAGTGCTGAGGAGGCTGAGGAGCGTTTCGGATGGTTCCTTGAGGCACTCCGGTACGGAACCCCACCCCATGCTGGGTTCGCTGTCGGAATTGATCGCTTCGTCAGCATTCTGAGGGAGGAGCCGAACATTCGTGAGATCATCCCCTTCCCGAAGACCCAGACCGGGGGCGATCCGCTGACTGGCTCTCCTCGAAGGGTTGAGGAGGATCAGCTCCGTGACCTCGGTCTCGATCTTCGCCCAGACGTTCGAGCCGCGTGGGCTGAGAGAGAGGGCGAGCTGGACGCGAACGGAGATGTCGAGGACTGATGGCGCACGACGACCTCTTCGCCGCGAGAGCAGAAGAGGCCATTCGCGCAGAAGCACCGCTTCCGGCAAGAATGAGGCCCCGGAATCTCTCCGAGGTTGTTGGCCAGCGCCACCTTCTTGCTGAGGGTGCTGCGTTCCGCTCGATTGTTGAGACAGGGAAGCTCTCCTCGCTCATCTTGTGGGGTCCACCGGGTTCCGGGAAGACGACGCTTGCAAGGTTGATCTCCTCGTCGACAGAGGCGCACTTCGAGCAGCTCTCCGCAACGAACGCCGGCGTAAAGGACGTTCGCGAGGTGTTGGCTAGGGCCAGCCAGCGTCTGGGGGAGGGGAGGGGGCGCACGGTCCTCTTCCTCGATGAGATCCACCGATTCTCGAAATCGCAACAGGATGCGCTCCTCCCCGGAGTTGAGGACGGTGTCATCATCCTCGTCGGCGCTACTACTGAGAACCCATTCTTTGAGGTGAACAGCCCTCTCATCTCGCGAGCAACCGTGTTCCGGACCGAGCCGTTGACGTCGCTAGAGGTTCTAGAACTCATCGAGAGAGCGTCCAAGGATTCAATGCGTGGCATTGGTATGCCCGTGGATGACGATGCCAAGGAGGCGCTTTCGGAGAGGGTTGGTGGCGATGCGAGGCTTGCACTCAACACGATCGAGATGGCGGCGACGATTGCCGAGGGGAGGGGAGCTTCCTCTGTCACAGAGGAGGCGGTGAGCGAGGCGTTGCAGCGTCGAATTATCCGATACGACCGCACAGGAGATCGGCATTACGACATCATCTCAGCATTCATCAAGTCAATGCGCGGCTCAGACCCCGATGCAGTTGTGTACTGGCTCCAGACGATGGTCGAGGCGGGGGAGGATCCCAAGTTCATTGCGAGGCGCATGATCGTCTTTGCTTCTGAGGACGTCGGTCTTGCAGATCCTCACGCGCTCACCACAGCGAACGAAGCTTTCCGCACCGTCGAGGTGGTTGGTCTGCCTGAGGCGAACTACGCGCTCACCCACGCTGCTCTCTATCTCGCCTTGGCACCGAAGTCGAACACGGTGAAGAACGCAATGAATGCCGGAATCGAGGCGGTGACGGAGGGTTCGCCCGGAGAGGTGCCAGCTCATCTGCGTTCAGGCGCTACCCAGGGGGAACGAGAAATGGGTATTGGTGTCGGATACGTGTACCCACACGATGCTCGCGCAGCAGTGGTCCACCAGCAGTACCTCCCCGACGGCCACGAGGCTGCTCTTCTCTA
>CAYYGI010000115.1:0-4882 GCA_964471085.1 uncultured Acidimicrobiaceae bacterium | reverse complement strand
ACATGACATCTCCTCCTCATAGTGGAAGTCTCCACACTTTGAGGGGATACCCAGGGACCCTGGCTAGCGTAAACCAGCCGCCAGAACCGCCACCTACCAAGAATCACATCGAAACCGCACCCCAACCCGACAACGCACTACTTCCCCATCGCCGAACACCCGAAGTATGCCCCAACCCGTCACAGAACACCCATTCCGCACCAGTCACCTAGGCGGCCAACGACTACATCAATGAGATCGCTTTCGTCGCCGTTGCAGGGAATGCAGACCTCGATAGGACACGCGCGCGGGCGGCTGAGCTCTTCTCTGACAATCTTGTGTGGGGGGGCTCGACGGTGATATCTGGGCCTTGTACAACATCCCCTATCAGCCAGTCAGCGTGCTCATCGCGAATGGAGTCATCGTCGACAGGTGGTTCGGACCGTTAGCTGAGCCCGAGATGCGCGAGCGGAGCCTGCCAGGTTTGGGTTGCCGGTGGTTTCAGGGTTTTGTTTTTATAGTGGGTTTGTTGATCCAGACTTCGGTTGGTGGTGTTTTGGCGGTTGGCGGGCCTTGGAGGAAGCGGTGGGGGTGGGCAGTGTAGGCGGCGTCGAGGACTTCTTGTCTGGCTGCAACGATGCCGGTGGTGTGTCCGGCGTGCACGTCGGCGGGGTGGAGGTAGCCGATTCCTGAGTGGTAGTGGTCGTGGTTGTACCAGTGGGCGAATCGGCGCATCCAGGTGCGGGCCTCGTCGAGGTCCTCGAATCGGTCGGGATAGTCGGGCCGGTATTTCGTGGTTTTGAAGTTCGATTCTGAGTAGGGGTTGTCGTTGGAGGTGCGGGGCCTCGACAGGCTGCGGGTGACACCGAGGTCTTCGAGGAGTTCGGCAATAGTGGTGGAGGTCATTTGGGCTCCGCGGTCTGAGTGCAAGGTGAGCTGGTCGGGGTCGATGTTGTTGCGTTTACAGGCAGTGTCGATGAGGCGTTTTGCTATCTTGTCGGACTCGATGGTATCAATGGTCCAGCCAACGATCTTTCGTGAGAAGATGTCGAGAACCACATAGAGGTAGAACCAGACCCGCACCTTCGGGCCGCGCAGGCGTGAGATGTCCCACGACCAGGCCTGGTTCGGTCCTGTGGCGTGAACCCGTGGCGGTTCGTAAGTGGCCCGGCGGTGCCCGCGTCTGCGTTCTGTGACGAGGCCTTGTTCGGCTAAGAGCCGGTACATTTGGCGTTCTGAGCACAGATAGATGCCCTCGTCAAGGAGCGTGGCATAGATCTGGGCAGGGGCAAGATCACAGAACCGCTCCGAGCACAACACACCAACAATCTCAGCACGTTCAGTGTCAGGGATCCTCCCAGGATGCCTCTTGTGGTCTCCTGGCGGTTTGGCTCGAGATGCCCGAGGACCAAGGCGGCCCTCAGCTACTTGGCGGCGATGCCGCCAAGTGCGAGGAGAGATCCCGAACGCCCTGGCTGCCCGGTCGACCCCGACACGGCCAGCCCACACGCCTACAGCCTCGTTGATCAACGCGTCGTGGTGTGATCGGCGCTCTTGTGTGACATCGTTTGCAAGAGCGCCGACACTTTTCCCTGCGCTACGATCAACTCGTTGGCCGTTGACAGCTCGCCTTCAAGGTCGCTCACACGTTTCCGTAACCGGCCAAGCTCCAGAATGGTGCGGTCTTTGGCCTTGCGACCCACCGCACGGTCAGACAAGCCCTCCAACGCTCCCTGGTCGCGTTGCTTGCGCCACTCAGAGATCAAGGACGAATACAAGCCCTCACGCCGACAGATCTCCCCAACAGCACCCAACTCGCCCCCACGCTTGACCTCTTCAATCTCATCAAGGATGTCAAGCTTGTAACGAGCAGTCCAGTACCGTTTCCCACGGCGCACCTCGGTATCATCTTGTGTCATCACACTCATTATCTCTCACCTCCCCGTCCTAAATCATTAACGGTATCATACCCGGCAATCAATACTATGACAGTTAGGGAGCGCCTCGACAACCTCATAGCCGTCAGCTCCTAGGCCCACACCCCCTTCGGGGGAGAGGCGAGCGTACGAACCCCGTCTCTCGGCAGAGCCCGATTGGCCGTATAATGCAACGACACATCGCCCGCCGAGTATGAGGATGTGTACCATGCGTATCACGCTGACAAGAAACCGATTGGAAACCAAGAGAGACAGTCTCCAACAATCCTAGGGCCCTCCCGATAGTGATTGCCACCGCGGGTAAGAAGGTGATCCAGTGAACAACACGCACGCTCCGCCGTCGACAGAGAGAGAGTCCCGGGGTGACTTGGCTCGCCGCGACGTGCCGCAACAAGATTCTCGGGTGCGCTTCGGCTTCGCGTCCAAGCTGATGGTCATGATTTCCGTACCGCTCGCGGCTCTCGTTCTCCTACTGGGTTTCGAAGTCGCGGAACGCCTCTCACACCAGCGGGCACTGCAGAGAGTTGTCGTTGCGAGCGCGTTGGTCGCTGATGCTGAGGATGTCACTGTAGCGTTGCAGCGTGAGCGGGGCCTCTCGTCGTTGTACTTATCGTCGGGAGGGTCGTTTGCTCGCGGGGAGCTCATCAGCCAGTGGGGGCGCACGGATGCCGCTGTGGCGGATCTGCAGAGCGCTCTCGCAGACATCGGGGAGAGCCGCGACCGTAGATTGTTTGTCCCGCAGTATTACAACGTCATCGCTCGTCTGGGAGAAGTTGTCACCATGCGTCAGCAGATTCTCACGCTGGACGCGACCTGGCCCGAGAGTCTGGCGTTCTACACGGATCTGGTTACACACAACCATGACTCTTTCCGAAATCTGGCTCGGTTGAGTCGCCTGGACGCAGATCTCGCGGCCCTTTTCATCGGATTCGATCATCTCTCCGAAGCTGCCGAGGCGACCGGCATAGAGAGGGCAGTGGTGTCTAAAGTGCTTGTGGAGGGAAGCATTGAAGTGAGCGAACTTGACCGGCTCAAGCAGTTGGCGGTTCGCCAGGAGCTCTCACTCCAGTGGTACGGCGATCATGGTCTCTTCGGACAGGCTATCGCGCAAAACGCGCACATTGTGGAGGTCCGCAGACAGCTCGAGAACGGTGATTTATCGATGGACCCATTGCTGTGGTTCGACATCGCCACCGCTCACGCCGAGATTCTTCACGCGACCAGCGACGAAGTCCTGGCCCATATGGCGGCCCGAAGCGTGAACTTGGCCAACGAGGACCGCACCGCCATGTGGCGCTTCTTCGCCTTTGGAACTCTCATTCTCGCAGCCAGTTTGATCATAGCCGCCGCCGTCGGGCGGCGGCTCTCAAAGCGCATCGTCAAGCTCACAGGGGTGGCCCGCGCTATCCAGGCGGGAGACTTTACCCAGCAATTGGATGATAGGGGCGGGGACGAACTGGCAGTACTCGGCGTTGCCTTCACCCAGATGACCGATGATCTCACCACCCTGAATCGCACGCTCGAGGACCGAGTAGAGGAACGCACCGCCGAGCTGAGATCCATGGAGGTTCGTAGTCGTACCATGCTCGAGACTATCCCGGATCTGATCGCCCGCATCAACTCCGACGGCGTCTACCTCGACTTCATGCACGCCGACGTCGGGGCGTCAGACGGCTCTAGTGTCTTCCCACCGGCCGAGGAGTTCGTCGGGAGACACATTGAAGACGCTCTCCTCCCGAAACTCGCAGACGAGCTTATGGCAGCGTTTCGCCGAGCGCACGACTCCGGCGAAACGCAACATCTCGAATACCGAATTCCCATTGGGGAGGACATCCGGGATCGGGAAGCCCGCGTCGTGGCTATTCCCGAATCTGACGAGACGTTGGTAGTCGTGCGCGACATCACAGAGCGCAAAGCCGATGAGATTCGCCTCCAAAAACTGATCCGATCCAAGGACGAATTGATTGCTTCGATCAGCCACGAACTACGGACCCCTCTCACAGCCGTGGTCGGGTTCGCCGAGCTGCTGCGAGAAGCCGAATCGGGCGTCTCGCCCACTGAGCAGGAAGCCATGATCGAATCGATTGCCGACCAAGCCTCCGACATCTCCAACATTGTTGAGGATCTGTTGGTTGCGGCCCGGGCCGAGATCGATACCCTTTACGTTGCCCGCGTACCTGTTGATCTCGGAGCTCAACTCGCCCAGGTGTTGGAAGTATTGCGAGACGCATCAGTTCATGACGTTGAGATCGTTAACCCACCGGTTGTGGCTCTGGGCGATCCGGCGCGGATACGTCAGATTCTCCGCAACCTCTTGACGAACGCGGTGCGCCACGGCGGGGACCACATCCAGGTGCGGATACGACGCGACGGAACGATGGCCCTCATCCAGGTCTGTGACGACGGACCGGGAATTGCGCAAGAGGATCGTGACGCCATCTTCGATGCCTACGAACGGTCCCGGATCACTCCAGGATTGCCGGGCTCTGTCGGGCTCGGCCTTACCGTCTCGCGCTCACTTGCGCGCCTCATGGAGGGCGATGTCACCTACCGCTACGAGAACACGAACAGCATCTTCGAGGTTACCCTTCCGTGCCCCCCGATTAATGGCTCTTCGATCGATCTCTCACGGTAAGCACCCCGCTCATTTCCGAAGAGCCCGATCAATTCTCTTCTGTCGAGAACCATCAACCAGCTCAACGTGTGTAGATCGAGGAGAGAAGGCCTGAGGAACGGGGGTCAGAGCACAGAGCACAGAGAGAAGGCACGAGGTACGAGGGTCATGTGGTCTCCAGATCGCGCCGTCTGCAACTTCGCTGCCGCTCAGCGAGGCTTCCCGCGATGCATGACTGACCACCAGGTGACTAGACCCAAGCCGGCCACCACCGCGCCCGCATAGAGCCACACAGGACCTCCATCGAGTGAGAGTCGGAGGGGTTCGGTCAAGAGTCTCACCCCACCTATTG
>CAYYGI010000114.1:0-4886 GCA_964471085.1 uncultured Acidimicrobiaceae bacterium | reverse complement strand
CGACTCCGCATGCCCGCCGCGGACGGGGTGAAGTATCGCAAGGGAGAAGGTCACTAGAGAGGAGAGCCGAACGAAGTATGTAGTACGAAGAACTACTCCTTGCACTTGATCTATGCGATCGGGACCAGGACCCGGTTCGCGAAATACTCGCGACACGCTACTCCTCTTTCGTACTACGTCATACGTACAACGTACTACTCCTTGCCCCCCTCCTGGTTCTACCTGGCCCCGCTCACTTCCGAAGAGCTAGATCTCTCAGCTCTTTTGTCTCTCTACATACTTCATCTCGCGCTTGTACTTTGCCCAGTCTGAGGACTTGGTTGACCAGATGACGTCGGTGATGACTTGAGCAATGCCGAGGAGAACGAGCACGACACTTACCCAGGAAGGAATTGCTGGCATCGCAAGGGCTACCGGGACGAGAAGGAAAGGTATTGTCTTGGTGACGACAGCGCCCGAGGCATGCATCCACGCTCGGGCCTTCGGGGTGGCTCGAAGATACGTCGCGTAGTCAGTCTTGACGCCGGGCTGCGGCCTCCCTCTTCCAACGAACCAGCCTAGGAACCGGATACCCCCAATCTTTCCGACCGCGAGATGCCCGAGGCCGTGGGTTGCACCGATAAGCGCTCCCGTGCCTGCAAGGAAGAGGAATCCGCTCCACTCGGGCATCGTGGGAGAAAGGGCAATGATCCCAGCCCCAGCGATCGTGCCTGCCACAGCGAGCATGGTGCCAAATCGGAGCGGGAGAAGAATGCGAGCCCACCCCCTGAAGGCCGCCTGATCGATTGCTCCGATGCGGTCCGCGAATTGCTCAACACTGCCTGGGTCTTGCTTGACAGCAGCTACTGCTCTCCAGAATCCGAGACTTCTCAGATCGGGTACGGAACCATTGAGAAGATCACGCTCTGCTGCAACCAGAACCGACTCGATCTCTTCGGGGGTCATGGAGAGAGGATACCAGGGGGGGGGCTGTGGCCGCGTGCTTTCTTACTTCTCTACCCCCCAGAAGCGCACTCCCTCGAGAGCGAGCTCCTGGAACGGCGGCAGAACGCCGACAGCTTCACCGACGTGTGTTGTGAGCACTTCGATGCGAAGCCTGGTTGTCTCGAGGCTTGCGATCCTCACGGTTTGTGGCTCGTTGGAGTTTCTGAGCCTCCCGCTGATCGTGCTCTCGAGGTCGTCGACGTGGATGATGTAGCTCTGAATCTTGTGGTTCCGGCGGAACAAATCCTCATCCGTCACATTCTGGAACTCGATCTGGGTGATCTCGACGGGCGTCGCGAAAGTGAATTCGAGCCAAGCACCGGCACCCCGCAGGCTGTCGTCGTTCCACCGGGTATTGGGATCACCGTCGAGGAGATTCTCCGGCCCGAACGTAGCAGCGAGCTGTGAACTCGCCGTAGCTTGTGCTGCGAACATCTCCGTGACGATAGGTGTTTGTGTGGTCGTTGTCGTGGTGTCCTCGGTACCAGGGCCTGCAACCGCAGCGTCATCGCCGCGAATGATCGTGGTCACGAGCGCAACGAGCGCTACAACGAGCACAACTGCTGAAAGGACACCGAGTGCTCGTTTTCCTGGTGTTGCACGCGCTGCAGGTGCCGATGCGATCGGCATTGGATCCTGACTCAGGCGCGATCCGCACCGTTCGCAGTGGTGGTTGAACGCCTGATTGCGGGCACCGCACGAGGGGCAACCGATCGTGTTCTCACCCTGGGTTGTTGTGGACACATGCTGCTGGCTGATGGGCTGTTCCCCTGTGTGCTGCAAGCGTGGCTTGGGAGCACTCGTGCTCGGATCGAAGATCTCTCCGCCAGTACTTGGTGCGGGACGTCCGTCTTCTCCGGGCGGTGGCGCGTCACCGAGCTCAAACGGCTCGAAGAGCTCGTTGAACTGGTCGTTTCGGTCGTCACCCTTCATGGTGGGTCCTCGTCTCCGCTCTGTGTTGAACGGGTTCTCCTGGCTACATCCAGGCTATTCTTGTACGGATGATGATGTTTATGTCGATACGCGTGGCAGAGGCGTGGACGCCTCTCTCCATTGCAGCCTTCGCTATTCTCGTGATTCTTCTTGTGACGGTCCTCGTCCTGCTGGTGCGCCGGCCGTAATCTGTCACACCCGCGTTCTATCTTGTTGACATGAAACTTAGCGCTCAGACGGCAAAACTCTCATATTCGTGCCTGCACTGTGGGTATGTGTCACCGAAGTGGATGGGGTTCTGCCCACAATGCAGAACACGGGTTGCGCTCAGGGAGACGGGTGGTAGTGGGCACCGAACGTCTCCATCTTCTGTAGAAGTCGTGAGCGCGACTGATGACCGAGTCGATCTGCCGGATCGACTCCCTGTCGGCATCGGTGAGCTTGATCGGGTGCTCGGTGGTGGAATCGTGCCGGGTGCGGCGCTCCTCGTTGGAGGTGAGCCCGGTATAGGCAAGTCGACCTTGCTCCTCCAAGCCGCCGACCAGATTGCTCGGTTGCGCGGGGTTGTCTTGGTGGCTACAGCGGAAGAGTCGATTCATCAAGTGCAGATGCGAGCAAGACGCATCGGTGTGCGCTCCCCTGGTGTGTCAATTGCAGCAGTCAGTGACGTCGATGACATCGTGGATCTTGCACGCGAGATGATGCCAGCAGCAGTCTTCGTCGATTCGATCCAGACGATCTCTTCGAGTGATGTCTCGGGAAGTGCCGGGGGGACATCCCAGGTACGGGAGTCCGCGGCACGTCTCATTCGTTTCGCTAAGACCTTGGGGATCCCGGTGATCCTCGTTGGGCACGTCACGAAGGATGGGTCGATCGCGGGCCCGCGATCACTTGAACACATGGTGGACGTTGTGCTCTATCTGGAGGGAGACCTTCACCGTGACCTTCGATTCCTGCGGGGGGTCAAGAACCGATATGGATCGGTGAACGAGGTTGGTGTCTTCGAGATGACCCAGATCGGTCTTGCTGAGGTCTTGGATCCGAGCGGGTTGCTGGTTGCTGACCGAGATGATGGTGCCGCGGGATCTGTTCTCTTCCCTGCTCTTGAGGGGAAGCGTCCACTCGTTGTGGAGATTCAGGCGCTCGTTGTTCAATCCGATGCTTCTGCTCCGCGCCGCTCCGTGAATGGGCTCGCGCCGGCACGCGTGCATCAGATACTGGGCATTCTCGAACGACATGCTGCCATACCGCTTCGACGCTACGAAGTGTATGTGAGCGTGATGGGGGGCTTTCGTATCACTGAGCCTGCCTCCGATCTGCCCACTGCGTTGGCGATCGTCTCCGCGTACACGTCGGTTCCACTGGGGAGTGCTGCTGGTTGGGGGGAACTCGGCCTCACAGGTGACATCAGGCCGGTGTCACAACCGAGTATTCGCCGAGCAGAGGTTGAGAGAATCGCAGCCGGGCCGATCATCTCCCCCGATGAAGGGAGCAGGAAGTTGGTCGATGCTCTGGCTCTGAGCGGCATTCTCGCGTCAACACCCGACGCAGCGGCGCCAAACGGCTAGCCTGCGGTACGATGACATCAAGTAAGGCCGCGCCAATCGATCTGCTGAGACGTTTCGCACCGGGGACGCGGCTACGAGAAGCCGTTGAATTGGTCATGCGTCAGGGGAGCGGCGCACTCGTCGTGCTCGGCGACGGGCCAGTAGTTGACAGCGTGTGCACCGGGGGGTTCCATCTCGCAGACGTGCCATTTACAGCGCAACGCCTCGCCGAGCTCGCAAAAATGGATGGCGGCATAGTCGTTGATGAAGTGGCAAGCAAGATTACTAGGGCGAACGTGCACTTCAATCCCGACTCGAAAATTGTCACAGCCGAGACGGGGACTCGGTTTCGAACAGCAGAACGGCTTGCGCGCCAGACAGGATTGCCGATCCTCGCTGTCTCTGAGGAGGGGCATCTGCTCGCTGTCGTATTCTCAAGCGACTCTCGCTTCGCTCTCCAATCGGTTGCTGATCTTCTCGCTGAAGCGAACCAGCGGCTCCAGGCGATAGAGCGCCTGCGTGGACAATTTAACGACGCCGTTGCGCGGTTAGATCGGTACGAGGAAGATGACGTAGTCTCAATGCGAGAGGTTGTCGGTGTTATCCAGCGAGCAAGCATGATTCGGCGGCTCACTCAAGGCCTCGATACTGTGGCAGCGGAGCTCGGCGATGCAGCGTCGCTGATCTCGCTCCAGAGTTCAGACCTCACCGGGGGAGTGAACGGGATTGCAGAGTTGGTCAATGCTGACTATCGGAAGAGGAAGTTGCGTGCGGGAACCTCAGTGTTCACGAAGCTCGACCTGTTAGGCGAAGATGATCTCTACGTTGCCGAGAAGGTCGCTGACGTGCTGGGTATGGCCCCGCTGGACGAACATGCCCGGCCGAGAGGTGCCCGTGCTATTGCTCGAGTACCGAGGCTTCCCGAAGGTGTCAGGGACTCGATTCTGCGCCGATTCACCTCGTACGACAAGCTGATGAGGGCTTCTGCCGACGACCTAGCGAAAGTCGAAGGCGTCGGTAAGGCTCGTGCCCGAACGATTCTCTCCTACCTGCATCCCGTCAACGGAGGCGGGGCGCATGTCACAGTGCCTGACTGACGACACACGATCTCCTTGACACGGTTATAATTCCGTATCCCGATTACTCGCGAGGTTCTGTGGCGACGAAGAAGATGACAAAGGTACCAGCTAAAAAAGTGACTGCCAAGAAGGCGACAGCTAAGAAGGCGCCAGCCAAAAAGGTGGTTGCCAAGAAGGCACCAGCCAAGAAGGTGGCTGCTAAGAAGGTGGTTGCCAAGAAGGCGCCAGCCAAGAAGGTGGTTGCCAAGAAGGCGCCAGCCAAGAAGGTGGTTGCTAAGAAGGCGCCAGCTAAGAAGGCACCTGCCAAGAAGGCTCCAGCTAAAAAGGTGGTTGCTAAGAAGGC
>CAYYGI010000113.1:0-4890 GCA_964471085.1 uncultured Acidimicrobiaceae bacterium | reverse complement strand
CTGATAACGCTTCTCGTAGAACCGTATCGGTCAGCATCGGTTTGAGGACTCGTAAGCGTCCTCCAGCCACTTCAAGAAGCCCAGACGCGCGAAGTTTCCTGCCCTCGATCGATGACACAAATTGGCGAGCCGTCGCCGTGAGGGGGGTACCTGCTGCAAGGCGGAGACCGAGAATAAGCCGATCACGTTCCTGCTCACCGGGAGTGAGCGTCTCGATGCCGATGCGCGGGCGCTCGCCGCGAGCAATGGCTTCAAGGTACCGATCAGGCCTCTGATGGTTCCTTGCGCGCTCCCCCCACCGATGGTCGTGAGCTCCAATCCCGAATGCAACGTACTCACCATGGGCCCACGTGGCAAGGTTGTATCGACATGCGTGACCCGGCATGGCATGATTCGAGATCTCATATCGTGTGTACCCGAAGTTCTTCGACGTTTCCCCAAAGAGCAGGTACCGATCGGCCTGGACATCGTCATCTGGTGCTGGCGCACCGGCGTTGACCTGGCGTGACAATTCTGTTCCCAGCTCAACGGTCAGGGAGTACGTCGAGATGTGGTCAACCCCAAGGTTCATTGCATGTTCAACAGTGCGCTCCCACGAATCGGCTGTCTCTCTGGGGTGTCCGAATATGAGATCAATGCCTATCGAAGCAATCCCCACTGAGCGTGCACTTGCAACAACGCTCCTTGTCATCTCAGCAGTGTGTAGCCGCCCAAGGGCAGCAAGCACGGTGGGATCAAAAGACTGCGCTCCGATCGAGATGCGTGTGAACCCAGCATCAACAAGGGCGGGCGCTAGGTCGCTTGACCAATCCTCCGGGTTGACCTCAAGGCTGATCTCAGCGGCCTCGGTCACACCAAAGCGCTCTTGGAGCCTCTCAATGACTCTCGTAAGGAGGAGTGGTGCAAGTCTTGACGGAGTGCCGCCCCCGAAGTTGATGGCAGTGAGGGGACCAAAATCGGACTCCATTGCTATCTCGGAGAGGAGAGCGGTGACGTACTCTGTGTGGTCGATGCCCCCTCTCGTGGACTCATCAACAATTGCAAAGTCACAGTACGGGCAGCGTCTCCGGCAGAAGGGCACATGCACATAAGCTGACTTCCAGCTCGTAGCAAGATCAGCTAGGGCGGGGCTGTCTACAGCGAGTTCGTCGACAGGATCGAAGAGGAGAGGCATGCCAGTTAGTCATCCGAGAGCTTCAACGCTGCTACGAACGCTTCCTGGGGCACCTCGACGCTCCCGACCATCTTCATCCGTTTCTTGCCCTCCTTCTGGCGTTCGAGGAGTTTGCGCTTTCGCGTAATGTCGCCGCCGTAACACTTAGCAGTTACATCCTTGCGGCGTGCCTTCACCGTCTCTCGAGCAATGATGCGCGAGCCGATCGCGGCTTGGATGGGAACATCGAACTGCTGTCGCGGGATGAGCTCGCGGAGTTTCTGGACCATTGCCCGTCCGTAGGTGTACGCCCTCTCCTTGTGCACAATTGTTGAGAAAGCGTCGACTGATTGTGCATTGAGAAGAATGTCAACACGAACAAGGTCCGCAGGCCGATATCCCTCAGGTTCGTAGTCGAGTGACGCATATCCGCGGGTGCGAGATTTCAGTGTGTCAAAGAAATCGAAGATGATCTCACCAAGGGGCATGCGGTAGTGCAATTCGACGCGTTCAGGGCTGAGGTACATCATCTCGCCCATCTCACCTCGTCTCGTCTGGACGAGCTCCATCACCGTGCCGATGTACTGCGCGGGTGTGATAATCGTCACATTCACATACGGCTCCTCGATCGAGGCGAGAGCACCAGGCTCGGGGAGATCCTGAGGGCTCTGAATCACTTGGGAGGGTCCGTCAACGAGGTTCGCTATGTATTCAACCGAGGGGGCAGTAGCGACGAGGTCCAGGGAGTACTCGCGTTCGAGGCGCTCTCTGACAATCTCCATGTGAAGGAGGCCGAGGAACCCGACGCGGAACCCGAATCCGAGTGCGCGACTCGTCTCTGGGGTGTAGAGGAGGGAGGAGTCGTTGAGTCGCAATTTGTCGAGCGCTTCTCTGAGGCGCTCGAAATCGTCGCCATCGGTCGGGAAGAGGCCCGAGAAGACCATCGGCTTCGGCTCGGCGTATCCGTCAAGGGCCTGAGTGGCACCCCGCGATGCATGTGTGACCGTGTCCCCAACCCTGATCACATCAATGTCCTTGACCCCTGTGATGAGGTACCCAACCTCCCCTGCTGACAAGCGACCTGTCCTCTCGATGCTGGGACGTCTCACGCCGATCTCGTCTGCAAAGAGTTCTCGGTCCTGCGCCATTAGCCGGATAGCGTCCCCCTCTGCAAGGACTCCGTCAACAACACGCACGAGGGCGACAACACCGCGGTAGGTGTCATAGTAGGAGTCGAATACCAGTGCTCGAAGCGGTCCGTTGGGTTCCCCTTCAGGGGCGGGTAGGCGCTTCACGATAACTTCGAGGAGTTCGTCGATCCCGACGCCGGACCTTGCAGAGACCGGCACCACTTCGTCTGTTGTGCCACCCAAGATGTTGAGGATCTCCCCCGTAACCCTCTCAGGATCAGCCGCTGGGAGGTCGACCTTGTTGACGACTGGGATGATTTCAAGGCCACTCTCAATTGCGAGATGGGCGTTTGCAAGCGTTTGGGCTTCGACACCTTGTGCTGCGTCGACGAGTAACAACGCTCCTTCGCATGCTTCAAGCGAGCGAGACACCTCGTATGAGAAGTCGACGTGACCCGGAGTATCGATGAGGTTCATCTGGTACATCTCGCCATCTCTGGCCTCGTAGTCGATACGCACAGCGTTCGCCTTGATAGTGATCCCGCGTTCGCGTTCGAGGTCCATCTCGTCGAGATGCTGCTCGCGCATGTCGCGCTCTGAGATTGCACCGGTTCGTTCCAACAGGCGATCAGCAAGCGTGGACTTGCCGTGATCGATGTGAGCAATGATGCTGAAGTTTCGGATGCGCGACTGATTCATTGGAATCTCCAGCGGGAAGAAGCAAGAGTGTACCGTTGTCCTGTAGTGGTACTATCCTCGCAGTGATTCCCACCCCCACCTCGTGAGGTTCTTCTTTTTATGGCCAACATCAAATCGAACATCAAGCGCAATCGGCAGAGCATCCGCCTCAATGAGCGGAACACTGCCCTGCGTTCCGAACTCAAGACCCGCGCCAAGCAGACTATTGCAGCAGCCGAAGCCGGCGACACGGCTACGGCCGAGGAACTTCTGCGGGTAACCCAGAGACGCATAGACATGGCGGTCACGAAAGGTGTTCTGCACGCAAAGACCGCCGCACGGCGTAAATCTCGCCTCACGGCGCAGGTGCGCGCCCTCCTAGCGTAACTCCCCATGATGGACGGAGAAGGAACGCTACTTACCCCCGGTGCTCTCAAGAAGCTTCGCGTGGAACTTGAGCATCTCACTACGACAGGACGTGACGCGATCGTCGAGCGAATCGCTGAGGCGAGGGCTCATGGAGACCTCTCTGAGAATGCAGAGTACGACACTGCAAAGAATGACCAGGGGTTGATGGAGGCTCGGATCCGCCAACTCAAGCACACCATTGATAACGCTCGAATGCTCAAGGCTGGTGACTCGGATATGGTCACGGTCGGGTCGGTTGTCACCGTGATCGACGACGATGGCGACGAAACCGAGTTCTTTATTGCCCCGGCAGAGAACAGAGTCCCTGGACTTCTCCTTGCTTCCCCAGATAGCCCGTTCGGTGCTGCTCTCCTTGGTGCCAAACCCGGGGAACACATCGAATATTCTGCACCTGGCGGCACTTTTACCTCCACTGTGAAAGCGATCCGCCCTTTCAAGGCGTGAGGAGAGAAGATCTGAGAGCTGAGAAGCTCTCTTACGTCATCCAACGGCACATCGCGACCGTGAGTCGCTCAAGGGTCACTCGGTGCGTCTCCTCCGGCTGAGTTTTTATCGTGAGATCTGCCCGTGCGAGTGCACGCAGAGCGCTCGCAAGTCCTTCTGGCTTCGTCCTATTCCTCGATTGCCACGCCTTCTTATTGGCATAGGATTGTGGATTGACCCCTGCCCATGCAACGAAAGTGTCGAAGTCTGGAGCAATTGCAGCCAGCGAACGTTTCCTCACCTCCCCTTCAAGATAGGAGAGGAGGGCGAGGGGGTGCTGATGCTCGAGAAAATCTGAGAGCCTCCGCAGCGCTTCACCGTGGTCTCCGACCATGATCGCATCACCAAGAAACCACATAGGCTCATCCGGTCGATTGGTGAAGCGAGATTTCACGTTCTCCGCGGTGATTGTTGCTCCCCCGACAGACATCTGGTCGAGTGCTCTCGCCATTGCGGAAGTATTCGATCCGAAGTGGTTGAGCATTGCGGCCCGTGCAGCTTGATCGAGGCGCAAGCCGCGCCGCTTCGCCTCATCGGAGAGCCAAGCCACCGCGTCACGTTCGTTGAACTCTTTGACGGTAGTGACACCCCCTGACGCCTTTACAGCTTCACGAATCGGGGGCGGCAATGCACCCGTGGAGGTAAAGACTGCCACGCTCTGAGAGTCGTCGGCAGAGGAGAGCAGAGCTACGATCGTCTCGATTTCTGCCTTCAGAAGTTGGTTCGCGTCGACGATGAGTACGCCTGCCATCCCACCAAAGAGCGATCCCGACTGGAGCGCAGGGATGATGGCGTGGAGGCCATCGCGCATCTCGCGCTCGTTCTCGCTTACGCCTGTCCCTTTCTGGGGAACGTCGATACGAGTTGGGTTCTCGACCCCGGCATCGGTGAGGATCTCTGTTGCTCTCTCTAACATCCGTTCGCGCTCGGAGGGGCCTGCGTTCCTTGTTGCCGTGACTGCGTACCATCCCATTGCACCCAACTTAGCGCCCGCTGGTGCCCTGTCGTTTGAGTGCA
>CAYYGI010000112.1:0-4982 GCA_964471085.1 uncultured Acidimicrobiaceae bacterium | reverse complement strand
CCGCCTGAGAGATGGGTGGACACGCACGGTCACCTCTTCCTTCTTGAAGAGGAGCCAGAGATCGTCCTCGACCTTGCCACGAGTGCTGGGGTTGACTGGGTGCTCTGTCCCGGCATCGACGTGGAATCGTCGCTGCAATCACGCGAGATAGCCCAGCGCTTCCCTGACCGAGTGTTGTGGTCCGCAGGGTTGCATCCTCACAGCGCCGCCGAGTGGCCAGAGGTTGCTGATGAGATCGCCCAACTCGCGCAGGAAGCAGATGCAGTTGGAGAGTGCGGATTGGATTGGTATCGCAACCTAGCGCCCCGAGAGGACCAGTTGCGGGCGTTCAGAGAACAGCTCGCATTGGCTAAAGATCTCGACAAGCCCGCCATTGTCCACTGTCGAGATGCGTTCCGCGACGTCTACGAGATGCTTGAGAGAGTGGACCTCGGTGAGAGAGCGGTACTGCACTGTTGGACCGGGGGGCCGAAGTGGACGAAGCGGTTCCGCGAACTCGGCGTCACTTTCTCGTTCGCAGGCCCGCTCACCTATAAGACCGGTGAGACGCTCCGCCTCGCAGCTAGGCACACTCCCCGCAACAGGACCATGGTGGAGACTGACAGCCCCTATCTGACACCTGAGCCGCTTCGGGGTAAGCCGAACGAACCTGCAAACGTGTCTCTGACCGGAGCAGCGCTCGCTGAAGTGTGGGGAGTCGATGTTGCTGAGGTAGCACGACTCACCTCCGAGACTGCCACCAGGGTGTTCGGCTCTCCTCGTGGCTGAGTACGGTGCCCAGACTCGCAGCGAGATTCGCGGGCTGCTCGCTGCTCACGGCTTCACACCGACCAAGGCGTACGGGCAGACCTTTCTAGCCGATCCTGACGTTGTCAGAAAGCTTGTGACGCTCGCAGACCTCGACGCCGACTCGCGCGTCGTCGAGGTCGGTGCAGGCACCGGCACGATCACCGCTGCGCTTGCCGCCCAGGCAGGGAGAGTTGTGGCGTACGAGGTCGACAGATCCTTCGCCCCGATCCTTGCCGAGACAGTTGGGGGTCTTGGCAACGTCGAGATCCGCTTCGAGGACGCTTCGCGCCTCGACTTCAGCACAGCTCTCGAAGGGGGGCCATGGGTTCTGGTCGCGAACCTGCCGTACAACGTCGGGACAGGGATCCTCCTCGACGCTCTCCGGGGTGCACCTCAGATCGTGCGTATGGTTGTCATCGTCCAGCGAGAGGTTGCCGATAGGTTGCTCGCTGATGCCGGGTCGAAGACGTATGGAGTGCCCTCCGTTACTGCCGGGCTTCACGCCGAAGGGACGTTTGCATTTGCTCTCCCTCCGCAGGTATTCGAGCCTCCCCCCCCTGTTGAGTCTGGGGTGATCGTGCTGAACCGCGTTGAAGCTCCCCCCTCCACCGAGAGGGCGATTGAGTTGGCGGCCGTAGCGTTCGGCCAGCGCCGCAAAATGCTCAGACGTTCACTCTTGTCGGTATTTGGCGACCCAGAGTCCGTTCTTCGAGCAGCAGATATTGACCCAACGGCGAGGCCGGAAGAGTTGGACCCTCTCGATTTCGTGCGCTTGGCTGATGCCGAGGAGAGCTTTAGATGAGAGCGAAAGCATACGCGAAAGTAAATCTTGCCCTGGCAGTATTCCCGCGCTCGGCTGACGGCTATCACCCACTGCGCGGCATATTCCAGTCCGTGTCTCTTGCAGATGACGTCACCCTCGACCCTGCCTCTTCCGATTCAATCACGGTGAGCAATGAAGAGGCACCCCAAGACGAGACGAACCTTGCGTGGCAAGCACTTGAGGCCGCGAGACGCGCTGCCAGAGTCATGTCGCCCACTGCCTTGACGATCACGAAGCGAATTCCAGCGGGGGCGGGCCTTGGTGGAGGGAGTGCAGACGCAGCAGCAACCCTCGGCCTCATGGCCGAGCGGCATGGGCTCGATACAGAGATCGTAGACAGCATGGCTGAGGCGCTCGGTGCCGATGTTCCGTTCTCTCTCGTTGGTGGCACACGGCTGGTGGAGGGGAGAGGGGAGCGCCTTACCGAGCTCGCGCCTCTGGAGGGCTTTGCGCTCGGGATCATCGTGCCACCATTCTCTCTTGGAACCCCGGCTGTCTTTGCTGAGTGGGACCGGCTCGATGGCCCTCACGCAGAAGCTTTCAATGATCGAGATCTCCCCCCCTCCCTGCGAGGTGGCCTCCCTATCCGGAACGATCTCCTCCCCGCTGCTCTCTCCCTCGATCCTCGAATAGGGGATTGGCGATCAGATATTTCTTCTCGCTGGTCAACGAACGTTGCAATGACAGGATCCGGCTCAGCGCTCTTTGCTTTCTTTCCGACCATTGGAGAAGCCCGCAGTGCAGTTGAGAGCTTCGACACACCTGCGAGAGCAGCCGAAGCGGTGACGCTCGTGGGGCGCGGCTGGGAGGAGATCGAGCGCTGAGCTCGTTGGAACTCACCGTCGTTCTGCCTCTACACTAACGCGTCGCGCCACCGCGATTGGGGGGTGGTGTAACTGGCAGCACAGGTGGTTTTGGTCCTCCTAGTACGGGTTCGAGTCCTGTCCCCCCAGCGAGACGACTGAGAGTTGTGAACAGATGAGTTTCGGCGTGATCGTCCTAGCTGCAGGTAAGGGTGTTCGCATGCGCGATGACAGAGCCAAGGTCCTCCAGGTCGCGGCTGGCCGCACTTTGTTGCACTGGGTGTTGAGCGCTACCAGCACGCTTGAACCGGACGAGGTGGCTGTTGTTGTGGGATTCGACGCCGAACAGGTCGCTGCTCAACTCCCTGAGGGCGTGGTTCCAGTTCTCCAAGAACCACAGAACGGGACTGGCCATGCGGCTCTCGTTGGTCTCAGCGGTATTGCTGAAGTTCACGACACAATCGTTGTGGTACCCGGAGACATGCCCCTCATCCAAGCAGCGTCTCTTGAGGCACTTGTAGCCGAACGAGAGCAGAGCGGTGCTGCTGCAGTCATTCTCAGCGTGGAGCTCGATGATCCGCACGGCTACGGAAGAATTCTGCGCTCAGGCGGTGTTGTCACCGCAATTGTCGAGGAACGTGACGGAACGCATGAAGAGCGGATGATCCGAGAGGTCAACACTTCCGTCTACGCGTTCGATGGGAGGCTGCTCGCTGACGCGCTTGAGCGCATAGCGGACCACAATGACCAGGGGGAGTATTACCTGACCGATGTGATCGGCATCCTCACGCGAGGTGGACACACCGTTACGGCGCACCTCACTGATCAGGAGGAGGGCTTCGGGGTCAACTCACAGGCACAGTTGGCTGAGGCAGCTGCAGTGCTCAGAGACCGTATCAATACCAAGTTACTGGATTCCGGGGTGTGGATGCTCGATCCGACCCGTGTCTACATCGATGCCGATGTTGATGTGGCACCGGGCGCACGCATCTTCCCTGACACGTATCTCACGGGCGCTACGGCTGTTTCTGCTGGTGCGCGCATAGGTCCGAGCGTGCAGGCACATGACTCCACGATCGGGGAGGGTGCAACTGTTCTCAACGCTGTCCTCACAGGGGCAGTCGTGGGAGCAAACGCTGCGGTTGGTCCTTTTGCTTACCTCCGTCCGGGTGCAGTTCTCGCCGATGGCGCAAAGGCGGGCACGTATGTTGAGATCAAGAATTCCGAGGTAGGGGAGGGGTCCAAAGTGCCTCACCTCAGCTACATCGGGGACACGACTATTGGTAGAGAAGTAAATGTTGGTGCCGGAACGATCACTGTCAACTATGACGGGTACACCAAGAGTCGCACCGTGATTGGAGACCGGGCAAAGATCGGGTCGGACACGATGTTGGTTGCTCCTGTCTTGATTGGGGATGATGCGTCCACGGGGGCAGGGTCGGTGATAACCCAGGACGTTCCCGACGGAGCGCTCGCGGTGGCGCGCTCTAGACAGAAGATTATTCCTGACTACGCTCAGAGAAGGCGTATGCGTGACAACAAGGAGTCGGATTGATGCAGCGTCCCGGTTTGAGACGACTTATGGTGTTCTCCGGTTCGGCGAATGAGGAGCTGGCTGGCGAGGTAGCTAAACTCCTTGATGTTGAGGTTGGCGGCATTGAGCGCTCGAAGTTCGCGAATGGTGAGATTTACATCCGCTACACCGAGTCCGTGCGGGGGGCTGACTGTTTCGTGATCCAGAGTCACTCTGACCCGATCAATGAGCACATCATGGAACAGCTCATCATGATCGACGCGCTCAAGCGTGCATCAGCCAAGAGGATCACAGCAGTCGTGCCTTACTACGGGTACGCGCGCCAGGACAAGAAAGGGCGACCACGAGAGCCTATCTCAGCCAAAATGATGGGTGACCTCCTCGTGGCAGCAGGAGCGGACCGTATTGCTTCGGTCGATCTTCATACAGGCCAGGTCCAGGGATTTATTGACAAGCCCTTCGATTCACTCACGGCAATGCCGCTCTTTGAGGAGTA
The DNA here is from genome assembly GCA_964471085.1 of uncultured Acidimicrobiaceae bacterium. Taxonomy (GTDB): domain Bacteria; phylum Actinomycetota; class Acidimicrobiia; order Spongiisociales; family UBA5794; genus B3-G11. The sequence goes on along the minus strand of CAYYGI010000112.1, from coordinate 537 downwards.
TCTAACCAGGAAGCTTGACGGCCCGATTACGTTCGTGTCACCTGACTCGGGTGGTGTGAAGCGCGCAACGAGATTCGCCCTCCACATCGATGCAGAGGTGGCGTTTGTGTACAAGAGGCGCAAGACGAGTGTGCGCAACGAGGTAGAAGCTGAATGGGTCGTTGGTGACGTTGCAGGGAGACACTGTGTGATTGTGGATGACATCATTGATACGGCTGGCACTGTGGTTGCTTCCGCAGAGCTCCTTGTTGAGCGCGGTGCTCTCTCTGTCATGGTCGTTGCTACTCACGGGATTCTCTCCTCCCCTGCTGTTGAACGGCTAGCAAACGCGCCTCTCTCTGAGATTGTTATCACGAACACACTCCCTGTCACAAGGGAGGCAGCGACTCTGGAGAACCTCACGGTCTTGTCAATCGCTCCACTTCTTGCAGGCACGATCGACGCGATCTTTAGTGATCTCTCGGTGAGTGAGCTCTTCAAGGGTGAGAACATCTGAGCGTACGCTGTGCCGGGTTGTCGCGGGGATTCCATTCGTAG
>CAYYGI010000111.1:0-4986 GCA_964471085.1 uncultured Acidimicrobiaceae bacterium | reverse complement strand
TCACTCTGCCTAGGTAGGTTCACCGACAGGTTCTAAGCGCCGAGCGATGGGGGGCCGAAGGACTCGGGGAGGAGATCATCAAGTGTGAACTCAATGGCTACACCGGAGCCATCCCTCAGGATCACTCGCTTCACACCAAATTCGCGCATCACCTGGCGACAATTTCCACACGGAGTGCAGGGCGACCCATCGAGACAGACGACCGCAATCGTGTCTATCTCGGTGATACCACTTGCGACCGCCGTCGTGATCGCATTGACCTCGGCGCAGACGGATGCGCCGTACGCGGCGTTCTCCACATTGCAACCGGAGAAGCGCTCGCCGTTGGGGGACACCGCCACAGCACCGACGCGGAACCCTGAGTACGGCACATGAGCCGCAGTTGCGATATGCCCGGCTTCTTCGAGGAGTAAGAGAGCGCTCACGGTCATGGTGTGAGTAATGCCTCCACGAAATCCTTTGGCACGAAGGGTATGAGATCGTGCACACCTTCGCCAACGCCGATCAGTTTCACCGGAATCCCCATTTCTTGCTCTACGGCAATAGCGATGCCCCCTCGTGACGTTCCGTCAAGTTTGGTGAGCACCACTCCAGTGACACCGACAGCTTCTGTAAATGCTCTTGCTTGAGCAATCCCGTTCTGGCCGGTCGTGCCGTCGAGTACGAGCAACACCTCACTGATACCTGAGGACTCCCCCTCAAGGACCCGAACGACCTTGCGTAACTCATCCATCAGATTCGTCTGGCTGTGCAGCCTCCCCGCGGTGTCAACGATCACGACATCAATCCCGCTTTCGCGGGCAGTCTTCAAGGCATCGTAAGCAACAGATGCCGGATCGGCGCCCTCAACACCCGATACAACGTGAGCCCCGACCCGCTCCCCCCACTCGCACAACTGGGCGTCTGCGGCGGCACGAAACGTGTCTGCTGCGCCGAGGAGCACAGAGTTCCCATCGTCAATAAGAGTGTGCGCGATCTTCGCGATCGAGGTCGTCTTCCCAGAGCCGTTGACACCAACAACGATGATCACCGCGGGAGACCCTTCGATCCGCAGGGATCTATCTGAAGCAGCGAGCGAAGAGATCATCTCCGAGACGAGAGCGTTGCGAGCATCATCTCCTGAAGCTGGTCTGGTCTCGCGCACTCTCCCAACGATCTCAGCGGAGGTGGTTGGGCCTACATCAGCGGAGATTAACGCCTCCTCAAGACCCTCCCACTCATCATCCGAGAAGACATCGCGCGCGAACAGCCCGCCGAGTGACTCGGAGAGAGCCGTTCGTGCTCGTGAGATTCGCGACTCAAGCGTTGGAGTGGACGGCGTATCTTGAAGGTCGGATCTCCGCTCTCCCGGAACCGACCGCAGCCACGAAACAAGGAAAGCCAAGGCGACGAAAATGAGAACAACAGCTATTGCTGGATAAAACAACTCCATGAACCCAGCAGAATACCGAGGCCAAGCCACATACTACGCGGCTGTACTACCTCACTCTGTGTTCTGTGTTCTGTGCTCTCTCCACCGTCATCCGCTTCGATAAGACGACCGATGACTCCCCTGGCTCCATTGTCACGCCGTAGAGGACATCGGCTGCCTCCATCGTCTGTTGCTGGTGGGTGATAACGACGAGCTGAACACTCTCTCGCAACGTGTCCACAAGGCGCAGAAAGCGATGGAGATTCGCATCGTCGAGTGCTGCATCAACCTCGTCCAGCACATAGAACGGACTCGGCCGTGCTTGGAACACAGCGAACAAGAACGCGAGCGCGGCGAGAGACCGCTCACCACCAGAGAGTAGCGAGAGCCTACCAATCTTCTTCCCTGCAGGCTGGGCCTCAACAACGATACCTGTTGAGTGAGGATCTCCAGGATCTGTAAGACGCAGACGTCCCGTGCCTCCGGGGAAGACCAGCGCAAAATTCTTCGCGTAGAATGCTGCAACCTCCTCGAATGCCTCAAGGAAGAGTGAGGTCATCTTCTCATCAAGTGCGCTCACAACCTTGCGGAGCTCCGAGCGGGACTCATTGAGATCCCCAAGTTGATCCTCCAACTCCGTGGTCTCTCTATCAAGCTCGGAGTACTCGTTGGCAGCCAACGGGTTGATCGGCCCCATCCGCCGAAGATCAGCTTCAAGCGACTCGAGGCGCTGTCTCGGATCAACACCCTCGCCGAGCTCGGGCTGCTCTGCTGCCACTGCCTGATCACGAGTTGCGTCAGCGTCTCTGCGCAATCTCTCCAACACTGCTTCTTGACGGACACCGAGTTCAGCGAGCTCAATATCGAGCACCGCAAGACTGTCGCCAGTAGTGCGAACAACTCCCCCGAGGTTCTCCCTGCGCTCCTCCGCACCGGAGATCTCCCGGTTCGTTCTGGCAAGCATGGCACGCCTCTCGCGTTGCTCATCGCGAAGACTCGCAATGTGATCAGAGACCACTGCAATTGCGCTCTCCGCCCTCGCTGAGATACTGCGGAGCTGACCAACATCGCCCTGCGAGGAGGGGAGCAGAACGAGCTGAGTGGTCTCGGCCGCGACAACTTCTCGACGTCGCTTCATCATCTTTCGTCTCTCGGCTACCGACGCCAACTCGCCCGTGGCAAGCTCACGATCCCGTTTTGCTCCCTCGCGCCGAATGGCAACTTCATCTCTGCGACGGTTCAGTGCCTCCCAGGCTGTTTGGCGCACCGCCTCCTCTCCTTCGAACTCTGAGACGCGCACGCGCAGTTGCTTGATCCGCTCGTCTCGTTCGAAGCGCGCTTCTGCGAGTGCAGAGATTCTCCCATTCAACCGTTCAAGCTCACCCTGAGATGCAGCCCGTGCCCTATCGACGAGCCCGAGTGCTTCGGCAAAGCCTGCAAGGCGGGCCTCAGACGCTTCAAGCTTCTCGAGCGCGCTTCGCTCATCGTCAGCCACAGCATCGAATGTCCGCTTCGCCGCCTTGGCACGACTCGCATCTCGGGCAAGGTCACGCTCCGCGACCTCCAACAACGTCCTCGCGGCCTCAAGAGCAGCGGGGCCTGCCCCATCCGGTTGCGCTACGATCATGCCGAACCTCGTGATCACATCACCCTCGGGAGTCACTGCTCGCACCTCGGGCGCTTCGCTCACGACTCGCCATCCAGCCTTCCAGCCCTGTACGAGCACCACATCCCCGATAATGCCGAGCGCGAGTTCTCTCTCTGCCTCAGGCCCAAGAAGATCGACGAGTGCGTCAACACCGAACTCTCGAGCAACCGCTATAGCGCTGCGCGTCGACGATCCGGGTGCCACGACGAAAGAGACACCGCCGCTCCCGCCTACCTTGACCCGATCCACCACGGCCTCAAGCGCTGAAGCGTCCTGAGCTACGAGAGCACCGCTCCACTCCCCAAGCGCCGCGTCAACAGAAGCAGCGATTTCGGAGGGGACATCGAGTCTCTCCACGATTGCTCCGAGCACGCCTTCGGCCTCTGTGGCAAGCTGCCTCGTCTCTTCATCTACAAGCCCATCGAGCGCCACCACAAAAGCTTTCTCTCGAGCATCTGCTCCTGCCAGCACAAGGCGCTGGTCAGCCGCTCTCTCCTCCGCGGTGCGCCACTCACTCTCAGCCACGATCCGCGCATCCTTCTTCGCTACATACACGTCCTGATATGCGGTTGTATCAATGTCTGTGCCCTGCACTAACCCGTTGAGCTCTTCAATCTTGGAGGTCTCCACTGCAATGCGTTCCGCGACAGCATCCCAACGTGCACTCGTCTGGTCGGCCTCCCCGGAGTCGCGCCGCTCAGCCGTTTCGAGAGCCCTCAAATCGCCCCGGAGGTTCGCGACGATGCCCTCGGCCGGGAGCTGCACTTGCTCAGTCAGGGAACGTTCCTCATCCTCGAGCGCCAGGAGCAGGGTCTCCTTGCGCTCTGCATTCTCACGAGCAAGCCTCTCGTCTTCCTCAGCTACAGCAATACCTTCGACGAGCTGTTGCTCTTCCCCCTCAAGATCCTCACGACGTTCATCGGCACCAACAAGGCGGGCAGAGAGAGCGTTGGCTCGCTCACGGGCAACAACTGAGATACGCCGCAGACGCTCCCTCGCTGTCTCAAGGCGCGCTGCGGCAGCCGTATCAGTCTCGAGGGCTGAAACCGCGACTGCTGTCCCCGATCTGAGAGATGTGATCTCTGCTCGCACCGTCTCAAGTTCGTCGTCAGCACCGCTGCGAATCTCGCCCGTGCTTCTACGCTCGGCGCTCGCCGCCTCGAGGCGAGCTGCAATGGTTCTCAGCTCCTCGCCACCGAGCCAGAGGCGGAGTGCTTGGGCTTCGTCGCGCACAGAGTCGTGGCGCTCAGCAGCGTTCGCCTGGCGCTTTAGGGGGCGCATTGCTCGCTTCTTCTCTGCAAGGATGTCGAGAATCCTCTCAAGATCATGATCAGTCCGCTCCAGGCGCCTCATCGCACGCTCCCTGCGACTCCGGTGCTTTGTGACACCTGCGGCCTCTTCGATAACAACCCTGTGATCTTCGGGCCTGGCGTTGAGCACATCACCGACTTCGCCCTGGCTTACGAGAACATGGTGGTTCTTCCCGATACCGCCATCTGACAACAATTCCTGGATGTCGAGCAAACGACATGGAGCACCATTCAACTCGTACTCCGAGGTGCCATCTCGGAACAGCCTGCGGGTGATCGTGATCTCAGCAAGGTTGAATGGCATGATCTGATCACTGTTCGCGAACGTGAGTGCGACCTCGGCTCGCGAGTGAGCTGGCCGGGTCGCCGTCCCCGCAAACACGACGTCCTCCATCTTCTCCGTGCGGAGGGACTTCGTGCCCTGGGTACCCATGACCCACGCGATAGCATCGAGGATATTTGACTTTCCTGCACCGTTTGGTCCCACGACCACGTTCACACCGGAGGAGAAGTCGAGGCGCGTCCTATCAGCGAACGACTTGAAGCCCCGGAGTGTCAGATGTTTGAGTTCCACGCGAAGGGAGGTTACTAGAGCGAACTACATGAATGTAAGTATT
>CAYYGI010000110.1:0-5018 GCA_964471085.1 uncultured Acidimicrobiaceae bacterium | reverse complement strand
GGTGGGCTCACAGGATTAGAGGAGGAAGATTGTGTCTCTACGTGGTGCAGATATTGAGCAGTTAGTGACGTTGAATAGGACGTTCGTTGAGAAGGGTGGTGAGGTTGAGGCGTTGTCGTCTCAGATCACATCGGTGCTCTCCTCAACGAATTGGACGGGTCCTGGGGCGGATCAGTTCCGGGAGCAGTGGAACGGTGAGTTTGTGCCGGCGTTGAACCGTCTTCGGGAGTCTCTGGCTCAAGCCGGGCAGGCTGTGGAGTCACGTCGCCAGGCCATCGAGACCGCTACGGCGTAGTCGTTGTTTGGTTGCTGAATCTGGGAGGCGTTCTTGTGAGTCCTGGCGATCTGCGTGCCGTAGCCGAAGGGTTACTGGCGGACGCTAATCGAGTTGGCGGTCTGGCCGACGAGCTTGCTGCTGTTGTGGGGCCGGTCGAATCGGTGTGGAGGGGACCGGGCCAACGGCGAATGCAGTCCGAGCTCACCAGTGAGCAGCGTGATTTGATGGCAATGGCTCGCGAGTTGCGTGTTGACGCGCACCGCCTCATAGCCCAGGCTGAGGCGGCTGAGGCCGCGGCAGCTTTGGCGGCTGGCTACGGTCAGATCGCAACTGAACGCCGTGTGGTTGTGTGATGCAAATTATTGTCGCGGGCTTGACCCTGCCACGTACGCTTGATATTGAGTTGCAGGGAGATCCCAACCTGGGGGATCTCCTCGTAATGCTCATCGACGGCGATGAGGTGAAGGGCTCAGCGCGAGGAGCCCTCATCGACGGCGTGTTCTGCTCGGCTGAGACCAGCATTGACGAGCTCGCATCGGGATGTGTTGTTCAGGTGATATCTCCGTTACAGGCAGAGAGGTTGAGTGCCCAGGTTGGGGTGCGCTCGGGATTGTTTGGGGAGAGCGGTCTGGTTCGACACCGGGGCAGGGTGCGGTTCAACCGTCCCCCCCGGGTGTTGGCTGTGCCCCAGCCCGAGCTGGTGGAGGTCCCGGAGCCACCTAAGGCACCTTCAGCTTCGGCGCGGCTCTCGGTTGCGATGTTGTTGGTGCCGGTGATTATGGGCGTGGTGATGATGATTGTTTTTAGCCCGATCATGGCGGTGTTTGCCGCGTTGACTCCAGTGATGATGGGAGGGCAGTGGTTGGAGGATAAGATCCGTATTCGGCGCTACCACAAGCGGGTTCGCAAGCTGATGGTTAAAGCTGCTGGTCCGTTTGCAGAGGCTCTCGAGCTAGCCCGGAACGAAGAGCTTCGCTTGCGCGAGGAGCGCGGCATTCGCGGCTCTGAGCCTCTGGCGACGGCTGACGGTTCGCCCCGCCTCTGGGAGCGGCGCCCCCATCATCCCGACTTTCTGCATCTCGGGATAGGTGCCGGTGTTATTGCGTGGGATCCGCCTCTTGTGACGATCAGTGGTGACCCTGAACCTGAGATTGCTGAGGTGATTGAGCGGTTCTCGTTCTTGCCTGGTGCTGAGATGACGGCACCGGTGACCGAGGGCCGCCTTGTCGGGTTGGCTGGTGATCGACGCTGGACGACAGGGTTGGCGCGCTTGATGGTGATCGAGGCGGCCCTAGCCCACGGTCCTGCCGACGTGCGAATCGCGGTTCTCACCGGTGAGAACCACCGCAGCGAGTGGGAGTGGGCCAAGTGGCTGCCACACGTTGCTGTTGATGGCCAGACCGGCCGGCGGCGCCTAGCTGCAACTGATCGCGACGCCGAGCATCTGCTGCGTTTGTTGGCGACTCCTCCGGATTCGGAGGACTCGACTACCGATGTTGTCGGTACCCCGCCGGTCACTCTTTTGGTGGTCGATCGGTCCTTTAAGGATCGCGACATGGCCCGGATGTTGCACGACACTCTGGCGGGTTCGGGGTTGCCGGTGGCGGGCATTGTGATTGCTGAGTTGCCTGAGGATCTCCCGGGTGGCTGTACCCATACTTTGACTGAACACGAAGGGCAGTTGGTGTTGCTTGAGCCTGCAACGGGGAGTAGCGTAGGCGGGGTGACCCAGGCTCTCCTCGATGTTGAGCATTGTGAGGCGGTGGCGCGTCGCCTGGCACGTTGGGACGATCCTATGGTGCGTGACGGCAGCGTCGATCTGCCTTCAATGGTCTCGCTGCTGGAACTGGTGGGGCTACCCGACCCGACGCCCGAGGCGGTCCTTGAGAAGTGGTCGGTAGCGCCCCAGGGAACTTTGGCGGCGCCGATCGGCGTGAGTCCCGACGGGCCTCTGGTAATCGACTTGGTGTTGGACGGCCCGCATGCACTTGTTGGGGGCACTACCGGTTCAGGTAAAAGTGAGTTGTTGCGAGCAATAGTCGCGTCGTTTGCTGCGGTTGGGTCGCCTGAGGACATCAACTTTGTGTTGGTGGATTACAAGGGCGGTTCGGCTTTTGATCGCTGTGCTGACCTGCCACACGTTGTCGGGGTGGTCACCGATCTTGATGATCGCCTAGCAGAGCGTGCTCTCACTTGTATTGAAGCTGAACTGCACTATCGGGAGCGCTTGTTGCGCGATGCCCAAGCTGAGGATCTTGCTGCTTATCGGGCCCTTGATGTCCCGAAGCTGCCGCGGTTGTTGCTAATGATCGATGAGTTTGCTGCCTTGGCGTCGGAGTTACCTGATTTCATGGCATCGTTGGTCGATATTGCGCAGCGAGGCCGGAGTTTGGGGATCCATCTGATGCTGGCCACGCAGCGTCCTGCGGGTGTGGTCAATGACAACATCCGGGCAAACACGAATATGCGGATCTCGTTGCGGGTGCAGAGTAAAGGTGACAGTCAGGATGTCGTGGATAGTGGAGCAGCAGCGACGATTGCACGTTCGCGCCCGGGGAGGGCGCTGATGCGTCTGGGGCCGGGGGAGTTGATTCCTTTTCAGTCGGCGTTGGTGACCGGGACTGGGAGTGTGGGCCCGGTACGCACGCACGCGGTGTCCTTGCGGTCGTTCGACTTCGGATTTGAGCTGGAGCCGTTTGTGCGTGGGACCAAGCGCGAGGAGGACTCGGGTGAGGTCGCAACGGATCTAGAGCGCCTGGTGGCTGCAGCGGTGGTTGCAGCGCAGCGTTCGGGCAGTGACAATGTGAGACAGTTGTGGCCTGATGAGCTCTCGGTGGAGTTGGCGGTGTCTGACTTGGACGCGCACGAGGTTGCGGGGTCGGTGGTGTTGGGTGTGGTGGATGATCCAAAGGGGCAGCGTCAGTTTCCGCTGACGTGGTCTGTTGAGGTCGGGTCGCTGGCTTTGTTCGGGACTCCCGGCAGTGGTGCTGGTGACGCTTTGTTGACTGTTGCTCATCAGGTGATCGATGCTTTTAGTCCTGATGAGGCGTGGTTGTACGGTTTCGATCTGGGAGCGGGTCGCCTTGGTGACCTGGTAGGTCTGCCCCATGTAGGTGCAGTGGTGGGTCCAGGTGATCGCGAGCGCCAGAAGCGCCTGTTGCGCCTGTTGAGCGGCGAGTTGGCTGATCGGCAGCGCCGTGGTGTTGATGGCCGGCCGAATGTTTTCATGTTGGTGGACAACTACGCGGCGTTCGCTGCTGAGTACTCGGATCCAACGGAGTACGTGTTTCAGGACATGTTGACCCGGGTGATTGCGAACGGCGCTGACTTCGGGATGTTCGTTTTCGTGGTAACAGCAGTGCCGGGCGGGCTACCAAGCCAGGTAGCAGCATCGATCTCGGAGAGGTTCGTGTTTGCGTTGGCGGATACCGCGGATTACGCGTCGTTTGGTCTGACCCGGCGCGGGATACCTGAGTTGGTGGAGCGTCGCTGTATTCAGGTGCGGTCGGGGTTGGTAGCACAGGTAGCTGCGGTGGAGCCGGTTGACATCGAGAGGTTGTTTGATCGCTTTGTTGGTGTCACTGGTTCAGCTCCGGTGGTGGGCCGGTTGCCTGAGGTCGTGAAGGCAGCCGATCTGGTGGAGTCGGCAACGCTGTGTGAGGTGGAGTGGTTCTTGCCAGTGGGGGTTGGTGACAATGCGTTGGCACCGGTGGGATTACGGCTCTCTGATGGGGAGCATGCGTTGGTGGTGGGCCCGGCCCGGTCGGGTCGCACAATGGTGTTGCGAGTGTTGGCCGAAATAGTCAAGCAGGTGCGCCCTGACGTGGGGGTGACAGCGTTCTGTTTGCGGCGCTCCGCGTTGGCTGGCGACGTGTCCCTGGATCGGGTCGTGACAGATGCTGGTGAGGTGCCAGATGCAGTCGAACAGGTGCTAGCAGCAGGTGGCCCGCAGCTGGTGTTGATTGATGACTGTATGCGTATTGATGATTCTGATGGGGCGTTCGGGCGTCTGATGGGATCAGAGAACCCGGAGTTGCATGTGGTAGGGGCTGCCCGGTCGGACTTGGTGCGAGGCGCTTATGGGCATTGGAGCCGTGAGTTGCGCCGGGGCAGGCAAGGGGTGTTGTTAGCGCCCCAGCCGGATGCTGATGCTGAGGTGTTCTCTACAGCGTTGCCTAAGTCGGACCAGATGTTGGTGCCGGGTCGCGGTGTGTTGGTGGCAGAGGGTAGGGCAGAGTTGATCCAGGCGGCGCAATTGTGATTGGTGAGGTATGTGATCATGAGTGATTTTAGGGCTGTGGACCCTGGCGGGTTAGCAGCGTTCTCCCTGCGTCTACAAGGGATTGCCGATCAGGTTGGGGTGGTGGCGCAGCGTTCAACGGTAGCCATTGAGGCTGTAGGGTTGAGTGCTCCTGGTCCTGCTGGTACAAGGATTGCTGGGTGGGCTAATTACACGCGCGCGAAAGCTCAAGCGTTTAATAGTGGCGGAACCCAGGTGGTGTATCGCGATGTGTTGACTCGTGTTGCGGTCCGGCGGGTAATACCCACCTATGCGCTGACCACGAAACGGGTGATCACAGGCACGCGGTCTGTGCCGGTGCAGCGCTGGATGTCAGAGCGGTTTGTGTCGGATCGGGTGCAGCGCGCGGTGTATGGTCATGTGTGGGAGAACCGGGTGGTGGGGCATCGCCAGACACGTACCTACAGGTTTGTGAGTCGCCGGTTTGTGCGGTCGTTCTCT
>CAYYGI010000109.1:0-5045 GCA_964471085.1 uncultured Acidimicrobiaceae bacterium | reverse complement strand
GTGTTGCGGCACCGAAGGACTCTCGGAGATGTGTGACTCCCGCAGCGATCGTATCTGCGCCATATCTCGTAGGCTGTGGATGTAACTGTCCCTGTTCCCGGCAGATGGAGTTTCGATGTTCGACGAAGCAAGCCTTGCTGTCCAGAGTGCCCTCGACGCGGGTGCAACGTACGCCGATGCACGAGGGGTCATCTCGAGAGCAGAGACGATCAACGTGCGCAACCAGAACCTTGATCAGATGGAACGTACTGAGGCTGTTGGAGTGGGAGTGCGCGCACTCATCGGATCTTCCTGGGGGTTCGCAGCTACCGCCGACCTCACGAACGAGAGCATCCGAGCAACAGGGGAGCGGGCCACAGCAATTGCGCGGGCATCGGCGATCGTGGCTGGCCCTCCAGTGGAGTTTGCAGACGTCCCTATTGCCAACGACTTCTGGGAGACGCCGTATGAGGAGGATCCGTTCGAGGTAGCAACCTCGGAGAAGGTTGACATGCTCGTCAATGTCACCAAGACGATGCAGAGCGTGGACGGCGTTGCGATTGCAACAGGCACCCTTGAGTTCTATGACACAAACAAGTGGTTCGTCTCCTCCCAGGGGCACCGCATCCACCAGCACATTGTTGAGTCCGGCGGTGGCTACGACGCGACCGCGATCGGGGAGAACGAGACACAACGCAGGTCGTACCCGCAGTCTTTCGGCCAGTACGAGACGGGTGGTTTCGAGACGGTGCGCGCCTGGGAGTACGAAGAGAACGCACTCAGGATCGGCGAACAGGCGGTAGCGCTCCTGACGGCCGACGAGATGGAAGAGCGCGAGACAAACCTCATTCTGGAGGGCTCACAGCTTGCGCTCCAGGTCCACGAATCGGTCGGTCACGCCATCGAGCTTGATCGCATCCTCGGCTGGGAAGCAGCATTTGCGGGAACGAGCCATCTTGAACTGCCGAAGTTGCACAGCCACCGGTACGGGTCTGATCTCATGAACATCACCGCGGATGCAACTCTGCCCGGCGCGCTTGGCACGTTCGGATATGACGACGAGGGGACGAAGGCTCAGCGGGTCGACATCGTGAAGAACGGCACGTGGGTAGGCGTACTCTCCGGGAGAGACTCCGCTGCTATTGCGGGCTTGCCGCCTGGAGGTATGGTGAGGGCAGATGGGTACAACAGGCTCCCAATGGTGCGCATGACGAACGTAGGGCTTCTCCCCGGTGTGGGAACGCTTGCAGATATCATCGCGGAGACTGACGACGGTGTGTACATGTCAACGAACAGGTCGTGGTCGATCGATGACAAGCGGCTCAACTTCCAGTTCGGTACAGAGATCGCGTGGGAAGTCAAGAACGGAGAGCTCGGCAGAATGCTCAAGAACCCGACGTACACAGGGATCACACCGCAGTTCTGGGGATCGCTCGACCGCCTTGCAGGGGAGTCCGAGTGGGTGCACTGGGGTACGCCGAATTGCGGGAAGGGGCAGCCGATGCAGGTCGCTCATACTGGCCATTCATCGTCACCCGCCCGGTTTGCGAATATTCGAGTCGGAGTGAGAGCATGAATAGGGAACAGAACCTCGTCAATGACATGCTCGATATTGTTGGTGGTCGCGCCGAGGCGGAGGTCCTCGCGGATGTCGGAACGACGGCGTTGACGCGCTTCGCGAACTCTTTCATCCATCAGAACGTCTCCGAGGAGGTCGAACAGGTGACCCTCAAGGTCGCGGTGGACGGCAGGGTTGCGAGCTCGACGACGACAGCAACGACTCCTGATGCGCTCAGCCGCTTTGTTGAGGCGACGTTGGAGACTGCGACAGGCCAGCCTGTCGATGAGGACTGGGCGGGACTCGGTGGCCCCACCGAGTTCGTAGCAGTAGACCATTGGGATAGAGACACCGCTACAGCAGATCCGATGGCTCGCGCCGAAGCTGTGAAGTCCTTCGTTGACGCAGGCGAGGGCCTCCTGGCTGCCGGCTACTGCCAGACCGAGGCTCGTTGGCACGCCTACGGGAATACGGCCGGCAGGAGAGTGCACGGGCGTTTCACAACTGCAGCCGTGGATGGTATTCATCAGACGCCGACTTCTGCTGGATCGGGCCACGCTGCTGGCATGGCGTTATCCGGTATTGATGCCGGCGCTGTTGGTGAACTTGCAGCCAAGCGTGCTCGAGACAGCGTTGGGGCCACCGACACAAAGCCGGATGAGTACCGAGTGGTGCTCTCCCCTGAGTGCGTCGCGACGATCGCGATATTCCTGAACGCCTACGGCTTCAACGGGAAGGTGGCAGAGGAGGGGATGTCTTTTGTTGAGCTCGGTGAGCAACAGTTCGATGAGGCATTTGACTTCTGGGATAGCCCGACCGACCCTGAGTCGCTCTATCTTCCATTCGATGTTGAGGGAACTCCAAAGCGGAGACTCGATCTCGTCAAGGCAGGTGTTACAACAGCGTTGCTTCACTCGCGAAGGACCGCGAAGAAGGCAGGTGCGGAATCGACGGGACATGCAGAGCCGGGCGCTGACGTGTGGGGCCCGTTTGGTTGGAACATGTTCGTTGGAGGTGGCGACACATCGGTTGACGATCTGATTGCAGGAGTCGATCGAGGCATCTATGTGTCGACTTTCAACTACTGCCGAGTGCTTGACCCGAAGTCGCTCGTCGTAACAGGCCTGACACGCAACGGGACGTTCATGATCGAGAACGGTGAGATCACCAACCCTGTGACGAACATGCGCTTTACGCACTCCTTTGTTGATGCCCTTGCACCCGGGAGGATCGAAGGGATCGGGGATGATGCCCGATTCGCGGATTCCGAGTTCGGGCCGACGTTCGTCCACGCTCCCTCCATGCAGCTTGCGTCATGGAACTTCACCGGGGGCGCGGAGGGATGATGCATCTGCTTGGACCCGAGGTATCTGCGGCTCTCTTTACCGATCGCGACAAAGCTGAAGAGGCATGGACTATCTTGGTTGATGCAGGGATCCCTGCGGCAATCATCACCGATCCTGGACTGCTCGGCAAATACGAGCTCTCCGTAGTGGTTGAACGCGGCGACCTCGAGCGTGCACAAGTGCTCCTCGCTCCGCTCTTCCGTCGCCCACCCAAAGAGGATGAGGCATAGCAAGATCGGTGTGGGGCCAAATGAGATGAGCGCACCCATAATTCCTTGTCATCGACAATCCGTCGCTCTCCCTGCCACGGGACTGGGCGAGCTTGCCTCATGCTCAGGCCGCTCATGGGTCTTCTCACCGCGACGTAGCGGAACTCAAGATCTTCTGTTCTCCTTTGACGGAGGACGCGTGAGTCTTCAAGCAGTCGCGTGTGCTTCCACCTGCTTCGACGCTGTGCGTGGTGTCACTAAGAGTGGTTAGCGGTCCGAGTCAGGATCGTCGCGTAACCTCAATAGTGTCAATTGTATCGCCAATTGCAGTGCCCAGACGAGCAACATCACGAACGCGACTCCCCCCACACTCGAGGAGAACATGGTCCATGTGCCGTCTACGAGTCGCATGCCGAGCGCGCCAAGCACTAAGCCGAGTACGACACCCAATGACCCATAGAACCTCTTTATGTAATACCGACGGGCCTCTGGGCCGTGACGAGCCTGCTCACCCTTACCGCGACGCCTAAACATTCCAGTGACAGTAGCGGTGTGAGCCGTGAACGTGCCTTTTCGATACGCCGCCCGTCCCGTAACGGTTTCAGACGATGAGACACGACCAGCCCTGGGTGGCGTGATGCTCGATGATCTGCATCATCCCCGCAGTCACCGTCGCGCAGCTGAGACCCGCGAGCACTCCTGTGGCACCAACCCGCATACAGGGGCGGCCCGCCCACGACAATAGGCCACCCCCGATTACTCTGCCTGACGACCGACATCTTCGCCAACGACGAACAATCGCTCCGCGCATAGGAAGTACTCAACCTGTCAACGATCCGAACGACGACGGTCCCGCAACGCCAGTATCGCAAGTCCGAGTGAGACCACCAAGATAGTCGCGAGAGAACCTATCGCGGCACCCGAGGTCAACCCTGAGGCCCACCACTCGCTCAAGCTCGAAGGGCGCACTCGAAATAGCATGTAGCCGTTGAAGGCGATTCCGGCCCAAATTACCCCGTAGAGGTACCCGTACCTCCCAGCAGAGCGCCACTCTTCTTTGCTCGCGAGGAGTCCAAACATCGTCCTAAACATCGAGGCTCCGGACACGTTATGCATTCCAGTGACAGTAGCGGTGTGAAGCACCGACGCTGCGAATCGTTACCAAGGACGTTCCGTGAAATTGCCTGAAAGTCAGACAGGACCGATGCTGGTTTGCATGATGCTGGATGGTCCGTATTCGATCGGCGACAAACACTGCACAGGCAGTACCCGCGAAGATTGCGCCAGGACCAAGAACTTTGGTAAACGCTGTCGTAATCGCACCACAAATCACGGCAGCTACCGAGGCAATCACTGCGGTCCCAATCCTTGACGGGATGGCATCGCGGACCCATAGGGTCCTCTTTCGTTCGAGGTAGGCTTTTCTCAAAGCTGTCAGTCATGATGTCGCGCGTCGTGCGTCGTCAGGCAGCAGCGATAGTTGTTTCCTGGTTCGGCGATCTCTTTGCGCACGTGGTCCATGTCGAAGGCTTTGATCTGACTGACAAGAATGAGGGGTCTCTTGATGTGACCCGGACTGGCTCCGGTGTCACTCAGCCATTTCATTCTTCGAGCCACGACGGTTCTGCAACGCCAGCACCTTGAGGCCAACTACACCGATAACAAGACACGCGAGACCGACTGCGGCAAACCACGCTTCCTCGCCACCAGGACCCCAGACACCTTCACGAACACGGAAGGACACTGAGAAGACCAGTAACCCTATTCCACCGCCAACAAGCAGAACCGCGAACGTTTCAGCAATCCATGAGATGCGGAGTGAGGCCTTGCTGGCGTTCTTAGACATTACCTTAGACATTCCAGTGACAGTAGCGGTGTGAGCCGTGAACGTGACCCACCGTCACCCACGGCTGCACGTGGAACCTCTTAAAGGTGAGACACGACCAGCCCTGA
>CAYYGI010000108.1:0-5055 GCA_964471085.1 uncultured Acidimicrobiaceae bacterium | reverse complement strand
GTATGTCCCCTCTGGAGCGCCACGTCCGCCGATGCAGACCCCGCGCCAGGAAGTGAGCCGAACTGTCTTGAAAGTGTGGGGTTCGCCATTGAGTCCTCCGTGGGCACCACAGAGTAGGGAGCGAGTGGTATCTTTCGTCTGATGCCTCCCGTCACACACGGACTTACTTGTCGCGAGAAGACCAGCATCATCAAAGACGCCTCTATCATGTGCCTATGACCGGAACGACCGGGAATACCACAGATACACGACCCGTCGTTGACCGCATCATTGCTGCTCTTCCACCGGACCTACCTGCCGATGAGCGCGCTCTCCTTGAGCCCTTCGTGCGGATGTACCTCAGACGCCTCCCCGAGGTGTCTCTCCCCGATCTCACACCAGAACAGCTCCTTGCTGAGATCAGTGATCTGTTTGAGTTCTTCAGAAAACGACCCGCCGGCGAGCCGGACGTGCGGGTGTTTCGACCCGACGGAGCCGAATGTGGATACACCACACCAGGGTCCGTAGTCCAGGTAGTTTCTGATGATTCTCCATTTCTCGCCAAGTCGGTCACGGCAGTCGTCGGCCGTGGAGACGCCGTCATAGTAAGGCACCTCCACCCGGTGATCGGCACTCTCCGGGATGACGAAGGGCGCATGATTGGTATCAAGAAGGCACGGTCGGCACTTCGACGAGAATCCGTTCAACACTTCGAGCTCGATCGCGAGTTGAGCGGAGAGGACTCCACTGCACTCGTAGCCGCGATTCATCACACATTGACCGATCTTGCCAAAGTGATCGAGGACTTTGAGCAGTTGAAGGACGCCGTCGAGGAGATGACGGCAGTCTCTGAGGCGGGGAGTCACCACTACTCGACCGAAGATGTGTCGGAGGCCCTCGACTTCCTTGCATGGCTCCTAGATGACAACTTCGTCTTTCTCGGGTATCGGCGATACGACATCAACAGTGAAGATGAGAGCGCCTTTTTGACAGCGGATACTTCCTCCGGACTTGGGATACTGCGCGAGAATGGATCTGAAGCGACCTCTGTGGCGAAGTCGGACCTGCCCCAGCATCTTCGGGATCGGTTCACTCGCGGAGATCTCCTCGTCATCTCAAAGACGAACCGACATGCAACTGTTCACAGCGATGCCCGCATGGACTACGTTGGCGTACGACAGGTCTCCCAGGATGGCATAATGACCGCCGAGCTCCGCCTCCTCGGCCTTTTCACATCGAAGGTCTATCTGAGCGCTGCTGGAGGGATGCCGGTGTTGCGCCGAAAGCTCAACCAGATCCTCGAAGCTCAAGATGTTATCGAGCGGTCACACGACTACAAAGCGATCGTGAAGCTTTTCGAGACGTTCCCGAAAGACGAGCTCTTTGCTACAGAGGTTGGGGCACTCAGCAAGGCGATCGGTGAATTGCTCGAGATCGAGGATGCGGAGTCTGTCCGCCTCATCGTGAGGAGGGATGCTCTGAATCGCTCCGTGCACGTCCTGGTCACCGTAGCAAGAGACCGCTTCAACGCGGTGCTGCGCGCACAGATCCAAGACGTGATTCTTGAGGCCTTCGAGGGTGACTCGATCGACTACCGCCTTGCTCTGGGAGAGTCAGGTGATGCCCGCATTCACTTCACCGTGTGGATTGACAAAGGAGCACGGCTCAATATCAATATCCGGGCCCTTGAACAAGTCGTAGAGGGCTTGGCTCGGAGCTGGCATGATCGAGTACTTGAGGATCTCCTTTCACGGGTGAACGAGTCGACGGCTCGCAGGCTCGCAGACACTTGGGCTGACAGATTTCCTGAGTACTACAGGGCATCGACCGACGTCGACATTGCAGCAGGGGACATCTTGAACGTCGAACGCTTGAGCCGTTCGGAGAGTGACATCCTTGTGAGCCTCCAGAACGAGAGTGGGGACGCCAATCCGCCTGGTGTTCTGGAGCCCCTGACGCGCATAACTGTCTATCGCTCCTCGGGGAAACTGAATCTCTCCGCGATAATGCCCTACATCGAGGATCTCGGGCTGGTTGTCGTCGAGGAAGTGCCGACACGCCTTGATGATGAAGGGAATACCTTCATTCATGATTTCGGTGTGCTCGATGTCGATGGGCAGAAGCTTGACGTAGATTTCGTAGGAGATCGCATCGGCGCGGCGATCGAAGCAACACTTGCTGGCGAGATTGAGTCGGACTCACTCCACCGGCTGCTGGTGACGACCAACCTCAACCACCAGGAGCTGATGATCCTGCGAGCGTACCGAAGCTACTGGCGCCTCGTCACCCCTTCATTCTCGGCTGGCTACATCGACAGCGCCCTTGGACGGCATCCACACATTGCAGAGGACCTGGTGCGCTTCTTCTCCGCTCGATTCGGGGAGAGCCATGACTCTGCGATCGAGGCAACGATCGCAGATCGGATTCTGGCAGCGCTCGACGAAGTCCTCTCGCTCGACGAGGACCGCATACTGCGTGGTCTCCTCAGGCTCATCCAGGCCACAGTGCGTACGAACATCAATAGGGAGGGCCGCCGCTCGCTCGCGCTGAAGTTCCGATCCGAAGGTGTTCCCGAGATGCCTGATCCGAAGCCACTTTTTGAGATCTTTGTGTACTCCATGGATGTTGAAGGAATCCACCTCCGTGGTGGGGAGCTCGCGCGAGGTGGTCTCCGCTGGTCGAATCGCAGAGAGGACTACCGGACAGAAGTGCACGGCCTCATGAAGGCGCAGATGACGAAGAATGCGGTCATCGTGCCTACGGGAGCAAAAGGCGGATTCGTGATCAAACGATCCGTTGAGGCGGGTCACCCCACTCCCGATGAAGTGAAGGCTGGATATGAGGTCTTCGTGCGAGGTCTTCTCGACGTCACCGACAACTTGGTTGGTGGTGAGACCGTAGGGCCTCTCCGGGTTGTGCGTCATGATGATGACGACCCGTACTTCGTTGTCGCTGCCGACAAGGGGACTGCACTCTTCTCTGACGCGGCGAACAATATTGCACGTGAATACAACTTCTGGCTAGATGATGCCTTTGCTTCGGGGGGTTCTGCCGGATACGACCACAAAGCGCTCGGCATTACCGCACTCGGTGCCTGGGAGTCTGTGCGAAGGCACTTCCTCGATCTCGGTGTCAACGTCGATGACGACGAGATTACTGTCGTGGGAATCGGGGATATGTCGGGTGACGTCTTTGGCAACGGTGTGCTGATCTCGAAACACATGAAGCTCGTGGCCGCCTTTGATCACCGGAACATCTTCATTGATCCAAACCCTGATCCCGAGACATCTTGGGGAGAGAGGAAGCGTCTCTCTCTCCTGGAACGCTCAAGTTGGGCCGAGTACGATGCAAGCATTCTCTCTGAGGGTGGCGGCGTCTTCTCCCGAGATGCCAAGCGCATCTCTCTTACTCCCGAGGTCCAACGAGTCCTCGACACTGAGGCCGAAGTTGTCACCCCCAACGAAGTGATCCGCCTGATTCTCAAGGCACCCGTCGATCTGTTGTGGAATGGAGGGATTGGGACGTATGTGAAGGCAAGAGTTGAAGGAGATGAGGCGGTCCGAGATCGGTCGAATGACGCCGTGCGTATCAACGGTCGCGACTTGAGGTGTCGCGTTGTCGGAGAGGCTGGGAATCTTGGGCTCACCCAGCTCGGCCGGATCGAGTACGCACGCAACGGTGGGCGCGTCTTTGCCGACATCATCGATAGTTCAGGGGGGGTGCACGCGTCTGATCGGGAAGTGAATCTCAAGATCTTGCTCGGTCTTGCGGAGGCGAACGGTTCGATAGATAGACAGGAGCGCGACCGGATCATCGAGTCCGTATCCGACGACGTTGTGGAGGCAATCCTCTATGACAACTTTCTCCAGGCACAGATCATCTCCCAGGAAGCAACGACGTCGCACCTAACGATTGAGACGTACATGGATCTCATGGATCGTCTTGACCGAGCGGGAATCCTCGATCGTGAGATCGAGTTTCTGCCATCGAGCGAGGAGATGACACAACGTGGGCGCGAAGGGAGGGGGATGGTGCTCTCGGAGATAGCAGTGCTGTTGGCGTATGCGAAGCGGAACCTGACGGATCACATCCTTCGCTCACGACTCCCCGACGACCCCCACTTCGAGTCCGATCTCCTGGAGTACTTCCCCCAGTCAGTCTCGGAGCGGTTCCCACAAGAGATCGCTCACCACCCGCTCAGGCGAGAACTCATAGCAACGATCGTTGCAAATCAGGTACTCAACTCGCAGGGGAGTACTTTCTACTCTCGGATGCGCACAGTCACAGGTGCTGCGCCAGCAATGATCGTTCGGGCCTATCGTGTTGCTCGGGTTGTGACGGGGGCACAACAACGGTGGGCCGACATCGAGACCTTGGGTGCTCGCGTCGATCCGAGTGTTTCAGTGCGCATGATGCAGGACGTCGATGGTCTCGTGTCGCATGTGACCCGCTGGTACCTCACTCGACAGAACGGTCGCTCCATCCATGACGAGATCGAACAGGCAGCATTCGACTTCACCCGACTCTCGGATGCCTTCCCGACAATTTCGACCGGCGCGTGGCGCGAGCCGTACCAGACAACAGCAGCCGAACTCGAGGCTCTCGGCGTACCGCATGACCTCGCGGTCCGCCACGCATATCAGAGAGCACTTCGGCGGGGGCCTGACATCGTGGAGATCGCTCACAGGTTTGATAGGGACGTTCTTGATGTAGCGGAACTCTACTCAGATGCCAGCCACGCTTTCCGGATTGGATGGCTTGAACGCCAGATCGGCCGCCTCCCCGGAGCTACTGCCTTTGACCGTCTCGCGATCGATGCCTTGCGCGATGATCTCCAGGCACTGCGCAGTGATGTGGTCGCAGCAATCCTGGAGAAGGCAGATGGGTCGATCGAGGAGTACACCGTGATGCATGAGCGGCTCTCCCCGAGACTGAAGCGGTGGTACGCATGGCTAATCCGTGATGGCATCGAGGATGTGGCATCAGGCATGATCGCGACCCGTCGGCTCCAGCAGTTGCTCTTCGGACGTTGATGTCTGTGGGGCTTCCGGGTTTCGTTGACTTTGTCTGTGTTTG
>CAYYGI010000107.1:0-5082 GCA_964471085.1 uncultured Acidimicrobiaceae bacterium | reverse complement strand
TCCGCGGCGGGCATGCGGAGTCGCTGAGTTGCAAGAGCGAGGACAAGAAGAGTGATGATGTAGGGTGTCGCCGTCACGATCTGACCCGGCACGTCGTCGGTCATGAACCACCACGCAAAGAAGGCGAACGCAAAGATCGCCTGCACCAGCGCAGGCCTCCCCTTCTTCTTGAGCAGCGAGTACACTCCGAGCGCCAAGAGCCCAATAGCGATAAGGAGAAGAATGCCGTGGACGGCGTCCTGTCGAAAGCGGAGAGCATCCGAGTATCCGAAAATACCCGCGCCTGCCAATAATCCGAACGGATTGTAGTTCCCGAAAATCATCGCCCCAAGTCCAATGAAGCCCCGGCCCGCTATCATCCCCTCCCGGTAGATCCCCGCCTGGACAACAACGAGGTACGCTCCACCCATCCCTGCAAGGCTGCCTGAGAGCAGGACACCCCAGTACTTCATGCGAAGCACAGGGACGCCGAGCGACTCGGCAGCCCACGGATTCTCACCTGCCGAACGGAGTCTCAAGCCCCACGCCGTTCGCCACAGGAGCCACCACGACCCCGGGATGAGGAGGAGGCTCCAGAATGTCAGCCACGACACACCTGTCGTGAGCCCGGCAAGAATACCCGATACGTCCGAGAAAAAGAACCACCCCTTGTCGGCAAGCCAATTGAACCAGTTCGAGAGCCACGGGACGCTGAACGTTCCGATGAACTCCTGAATCCGGGGGCTCTGGGTAGCTCCCCCACCGGTCTCAGGACCATAGATCACAGAGGATAAGAACCGCATCGACCCGGCAGCCAGAATGTTGATCGCAACACCCGAAACGATGTGATCTACAGCAAAAGTAACCGTCGCGATTGCATGGATGAGACCAAAGAGCGCACCCCCTACAATCCCAAACGCGACACCAGCCCACGGGCCGTACTGCCAACCTGCCCACGCACCGAACCACGCTCCGGCAATCATCATTCCTTCCAGGCCAATGTTGATGACCCCGGAACGTTCAGCAAATAGGCCACCGAGGGCCGCGAGCATGATAGGGACGGTGAGCCGGAGCGCCGCGCTCCATGTACCGGGAGCGGTCAACTGGTAAGTGCCTTCGATGAGCTGCACGACAGAGAGCGTGAGCAGTCCTCCAATGAGAATGAGCACATAGATGCGTGCTCGTGACAGCTTGCGCTTCGGCTGCTCGAAATCGGTGCTGCGCTCCCTGGCTTCTGCGGTCATGCGGGCACCTCCGTCGGTTCGCCGGGGAGAGCGGTCGTCGCCTCGCTTGCAGCCCTGATCTCACGACGCCTTACAACCCGAGCAACAACCTCGTAAGCAATGACCACTGCAAGCACAACGACGCCCTGAATGATCTGAACAACCTCTTTCGGGATGTCATGGAGGTCAAGAATCAGGGAGGAGCGCTGCATGAAGCCGAAGAGAAGAGCGCCAAGGGCCATACCGACCGCGTTGTTCCGACCGAGCAGCGCAACAGCGATACCGCCGAACCCGAGCATGCGCGGGAAGTCCTGAGTAAAGGCGTGCAGATTGCCAAGCATCGTTGAGAGGCCGACCATCCCGGCTACCCCGCCAGAGATGAGCATTGTGAACAGGATCATCCTCTTTGGGTTGATACCTGACATCCTTGCCGCACCCGGGTTCATGCCCGAGGCCCGGAGGTCGAACCCGAATCGTGTCTTCCAGACCAATAAGTGGTAGCCAATACCGATCAGGATGGCGATGACGACAAACCCTTGGAGCTCAATTCCGCGCGGCTCGGCGAACCCGAAGAGCGTGAAAAGCCAGTTGAGGTTGGGGAGCTGCCCTGAGGGGGGCAGTGGCGGCGTTGACTGATTCAATGCACCGGCATCGATCGAGAAGAAATTCCCAAGAAAGAACCCCACAACGGCGAACCCGATGAAGTTCAACATGATCGTCGCGACGACTTCGTTGACCCCGCGAGTGACTTTGAGGAGGCCTGCTATCCCCGCCCAGAGCGCACCGACACCCCCAGCGACAAGGATGACGATGAGGACGTGGAGGGGGGCCCACACCGCAATACTTCCACCTACCCAGCCCGCGAAGAGTGCAGCTACAAGATACTGACCCTCCACACCGATATTGAAGAGCTTCATCTGGAATCCGATAGCGACAGCGACAGCCGAGATATACAGAGGGACGGCTCTATTGATAATCGAAGCGATTGATGTGGACGTTGTGCCGAAGTCCCACATAAGGGCCATTGCTTCAAGAGGGTTGACCCCGGCTCCGAGGAGCGCAAGGGCTGCAACCGCTATCGCGAATGCGAGCGCTATCACAGGAGCAATGAGAGCGAGGCCGATCTTCTTGATCAAGAGTTCCCCTCTACTGCTACCCCAGTCATGTGTGAGCCGAGTATCTTGGGAGTGACATCTCCGGGATCGAGCCTGGCTACGATCCTTCCCTTGTACAGCACGAGTAGCGTGTCAGCAAGCCCAATCAACTCTTCGAGGTCAGCAGAGATGAGCAGTACGGCGAGACCGTTGCGTTTTGCTTCTCTCAGTTCATCCCATACTGCTGCCTGTGCACCGACATCGATGCCTCTGGTCGGGTGAGCAGCGATAAGAACGGAGGGATCAAGGATCATCTCTTTCCCGACGATCAACTTCTGCTGGTTCCCTCCCGAGAGTGCCACCGCATGCACATCAACGCTCGGCGTGCGGACATCGAAACGATCAACGATCTTCTGAGTTATCGCGCGTGCCCCAGCTTTGTTGATCCAGATCCCCCTCGCAAATGGGGCCTTCGACTGATGGCCGAGCATCGCGTTCTCCCACAATGGCGCATCAAGGAGAAGACCCTGGCGATGACGGTCCTCCGGGATAATCCCAATGCCCCGGTCTCGTCGATGCTTCGTCTCTTCCTCAGTGATATCCTCCCCGCCAAGAAGGACGGTTCCTGCATCTGCCTCCCTGATTCCAAGAATCGTGTCAACGAGCTCGGCCTGACCATTCCCTTCAACACCGGCAACACCAATAATCTCGCCCCTGTGGATGTCAAAGGTGATGTCGTGAATCGCTACTCGGCCATCCGAGTGGTAGCTCGTCAATCCGTCAATGCTGATCTCTACCATATCTTGTATCGTTGATTTCGCAGTTGTAGGCGTTGGGAGCTCAGATCCGACCATGAGCTCGGCAAGATCGTGCGCTGTCACCTCCTCGGGCTTCACAGAAGCAACAGTTCTCCCGGCGCGCATTACCGTGATTCTCTCTGCAATCGAGAGCACCTCATTGAGCTTGTGGGAGATGAACATGATCGTCACACCTTCGGACTGCAACTCTCTGAGAGAGGCGAAGAGATCATCGACCTCCTGGGGGACGAGAACAGCGGTCGGCTCATCAAGGATGAGGATCGTTGCTCCCCGGTACAGGACTTTCATGATCTCGACACGTTGCCGCTGCCCGATAGTGAGTTCGTCAACGAGTACGTCTGGGTTCAACTCAATGCCGTACCGGTCGCAGAGCGAGAGGATGGTCTTTCGGGCTCGAGGCAGATCGAGCATAAGCCCACGCCGAGGCTCAGAGCCGAGGATGATGTTCTCAAGCACCGTGAAATTGTCTGCGAGCATGAAGTGCTGGTGCAACATGCCGATTTCGCGTGCAATTGCATCCTTCGGTGAACGGAACTCTACTTCTTCGCCACGAATGTGAATCGTTCCACTATCTGGTGCTTGCATCCCGTACAGCACATTCATCAGAGTCGACTTCCCTGCGCCGTTCTCTCCAATGATGGCGTGAATCTCACCGATCCCGACCGAGAGGTTCACTCGGTCGTTAGCCAGGACACCAGGGAACTTCTTAGAGATGTCGACGAGTTCAACAGCGCTCTGGCGCTCGTTCACGGAGGGCTCCTGTTCTTACCTCTTCATCATGATTGGCTCGTGAAGCCAGTGGAGTCCGAGGCTAGCGCCCCGGACTCCACTGCAACTCACTACTAGCTACTCAATCTCTCAGCCTGTGGGTACTTCCGGAACCACGAGGTCGCCTGCAATGATCTTCAAACGGAGCTCATCGAGCTGGTCCTTGATGTCATCGATGAATCCACCAGAGGTGGAGAAACCAACGCCATCTTTAGCGAGGTCGAAGAGCACCTTGCCCGACTGCTCGGTGCCAGTCACCAAGTTATAAGTCGTTGTGAAGACAGCAACGTCCACACGCTTGATCATTGACGTAAGGATGTAGTCCTTCACATCAGGGCTTGCCGTGTAGTACTGGTCAGAGTCGACACCAATAGCCCACACCTTCGTGCCCGTGGCTTCAGATGTCTCCTTGGCAGCCTCAAAGAGGCCTGCTCCTGAACCGCCTGCAGCGTGGTACACCACATCTGCTCCACCCTCAAACATTGCAAGAGCAGCTTCCTTCCCTCTGGCTGGATCGTTGAATCCGGCAAAGTCAGGGAACTCGGTCAGGTACTGCACAATGATCTCAATGTCGGGGTTGATCTCGCGCGCCCCGAACTCGAAACCAGCCTGGAACTTCTCGATGAGGCCAAGTCCAGCGACTCCACCAATAAATCCAATCGTGTTGGTCTGGGTCTTGAGAGCCGCTGCGGCACCTACAAGTGCCGAACCCTCATGCTCGGCAAAAACGAGCGACGCAACGTTCGGTGCTTCAACGACCGAGTCGACGATCGCGAACTGAGTGTCGGGGAAGTCTGCGGCTGCAGACTCAATGGCGGCACCGAAAGCAAAGCCGATGCCGAAGACGAGGTCGTTGCCTGCTTCAGCGAGAAGACGAAGGTTCTCTTCGCGGTCCTCACCACCTGCGGCAGGCTCAAGTTCAGTTGCTTCAACACCCAGTTCAGCGACCGCAAGGTCGAGTCCTGCAGCAGCCGAATCATTGAAGGACTTGTCACCACGGCCACCAACGTCGTAGGCCATACCGATCTTGTACCCCGTTCCCACCATTGGAGCATCAGCTTCTGTTGTTGTTGTTGTCTCTTCCGCGCCATTGCCGCATGCTGCAACAACGAGAGCGAAAACGATCAGCAGTGCAAGGAATGACCCGCGCCGCTTAAATTGTGAGCGCATTACGCACCCTTTCCGTAGTTGGTTAAATTT
>CAYYGI010000106.1:0-5094 GCA_964471085.1 uncultured Acidimicrobiaceae bacterium | reverse complement strand
ATCTCGGATAGCGCTCGTCATCGTCGCTATTCTCGTTGCGGCGTGGATGATTGCCGGGTGGATGCACTCGAACGCGATTCGCTCTGAGTTCCTGACCGCACGTCCTCACCTTGAAGGGTTTCCGGTCACTGTGCACTCAAATGAGGCAGGGAGGGTGGTGATCGACCGAACGCCTGCAACAGAGCGTGGCGGTATCTGGGGGCTTGAGAGTGAGGATGCTTACGCACAGATCTCAACGATTGTGCGCATCGATGAAGGAATGGTGGAGCGCGGCATTGGGACGTTGCATGGTGAGATCGTAGCTGGTGATGCTGTTCGGATAGATCCAGATGCGTACTTTGGAGATCCGGCCATTGCTCACGGCCTCGGTTTTGAGACGCCGCGAGCGCCCTCTGATATCGGCCCTCACCCTACATGGCTCATTGAAGGCCGACGATCCACATGGATCATCTTTGTGCACGGACGCGGCATAGATCGGCTCGGTGAATCACTCAGAATTATTCCGAGCCTCGTCGAGCAGGGTTTTCCTGTGCTCTCCATTACCTATCGCAACGATGTCGGTGCAACACCAAGCCCGTCCGGACTGCGGTTGTGGGGATTCGAGGAGTGGAACGACCTGGATGCCGCGATCAGCCTTGCGCAGCGGAAAGGTGCATACGACTTTGTGCTCATCGGGTCAGGCTACGGTGCAAGCATCGTGTCGACCTTCCTGCATGAGTCTGCCAATATCTCATCGATTCGAGGCGTCATCTTCGACTCCCCCGTGCTTGACCTTGAGGGTGTCGTGAAGCGCTGGGCAGATGACGCGGGGACACCTGGGCCTGTTGCCTGGCTTGGACGGGGATTTGCTCTGCTTCGATTCGGGATGGAGTGGGAGATGCTCAACCAGTTCGAGCGGACCGATGAGTTCGACGTGAGAATCCTGTTGATGTTCGGTGCAGAAGATCCGGTGACTCCCGCAGCCTATTTTGTGAGGTTCGCTGAGGACCTCCCTGACCTTGTGGAGACAGAGCGTTTCGAGCAGGGGAGTCACGCTGACCTATGGAATGTCGATGCGCAACGATACGAGAGGGCTATTGCTGATTTCCTGCTCTCTGTTATTGGACCGGAGTGAGTATGTACCTCGATCACGCAGCAACGACGACGATGCGCCCGATTGCATGGAAGGCATTTGAGGCGGCCATGCAGAAATTCGACCGAAACGCATCCGGGCAGCACTCCGAAGCGCGCAGGGCAAAGAACGCTCTTGAAGAAGCTCGAGAGAGGGCAGCGAGTCTGCTCGGCATGGAACAGCCGCACGACATCGTCTTTACCGGATCTGGTACGGAGGCAGACAACCTCGCCGTGATTGGTGCCTCCCTCGGGTCCGGTCGTTGCTCGGTAGCAGTCTCGGCTGTCGAGCACGACGCTGTTCTCAACGCCGCGTTCAGCCTTGAGCGGGCCGGATTCAGTCTTCACGTACTCCCGGTCTCTCGCGACGGGGTACTCGATCTTGACGCGCTCAGCGCTGTCGTGTGGGCCCCAACCGCGGTGGTGTCTGTGATAGCAGCGAATAACGAAGTAGGTGTGATTCAGCCCGTTGCCCAGATTGCAGAGATCATCAGGCGAGTAGATCCAGGGGCCCTCATCCACACTGACGCCGTTCAGGCCTTCAACTCCGAGGTAGTGACGTTCGAGGCAACTGGTGCCGATCTGATCTCGTTGTCAGCGCACAAGTTTGGTGGCCCGAAAGGCGTCGGCTTGCTTGCAATGCGTCAAGGAGTGCGCATCGATCCGATCATCCACGGAGGTGGGCAGGAAGCAGGAAGGCGAGCAGGGACGCACAATGTTGCAGGGATCGTTGCAATGGTTGCTGCTATGGAGGAGGCAGTGGCTAAACGAGCCCATTTCAGAGAACACTTGTGCACAGAGCGCGACGCACTCGAGTCTGTGCTCCTCTCCGGGCACCCCGGAGCAGAGGTCACAGCGCAGAACGCCCTCCGACTCCCACACATAAGCCACATCCGTTTCCCCGGAACTCTTGCCGAGACGTTCCTCATCCGTCTTGACCAGGCAGGCATCGCTGCTTCGGCAGGACCGGCCTGCCAATCCGGTGCCGCTGAGCCGAGCCATGTGCTTACAGCAATGGGCTTTAGCAATGAAGAGGCCAGGGAGTGCATCAGGTTCAGCTTTGGATGGGACACCCCTCCGGGTACGGGAGAGAGAGCTGGGCGGATGGCACTCGATGTTCTTGGTGCACTCTGATGCGGGCCCTTGTAGCAATGTCCGGTGGAGTCGATAGCTCAGTGGCGGCCGCCTTGATGCTCGATCAAGGTTTCGAGGTCATTGGCGTGACGCTCAAGCAGTGGGAGGGTGCTGATGGATCGTTACCCACAGCGGGGTGCTGCACACTCTCTGACGCTGAGGACGCCCGCAGAGTCGCCGCGCAACTCGATATTCCCTACTACGTCCTTGACTTCGTCGAGGAATTCACGCAGGCTGTCGTCGAGCCTTTCGCGAGAGATTACATCAACGGACTCACCCCGAATCCGTGTATTGAATGCAACCGCAAGGTCCGCTTCAAGACGCTCCTAGAACGAACCGAGGAGCTTGGATGCAATGTACTCGTCACTGGCCATCACGCCAGGGTTGAAGACCACGACGGTGTGTACCGGTTGCGCCGAGCGGTCGATTCCACGAAAGATCAGTCGTACGTCCTCCACATGTTGAGCCAGGAGGCGCTGACGAAGATCCGGCTTCCGATCGGGGAGATGACGAAGGAAGAAGTTCGCGACTACGCAACCAACATTGGACTGCGCACAGCGTCGAAGCCGGATTCACAGGACATCTGTTTCGTAGCATCAGGGGATTACCGCGACTTCCTTGCCCTGCGTTATCCTGAGGTTGCTTCTCCCGGCTCAGTCCTTGACATGCAGGGCAGGATCATCGGGGAACACCCCGGGACAGCGGGATTCACTATTGGACAGCGCAAGGGCCTCGGGGTAGCAGTTGGGTCAGCGCGCTACGTTGTCGATATTCAACCTGTAGCACAGACCATCACCATTGGGACGTACGATGACCTCCTAGTTGAAGGCTGTGTTGCCAACGAGATGAGCTTCACTCATCGCCCGCCACTGGCCGGGGAGATGGTTGGAGTGAAGGTGAGGTATCGCACCGAGCCGGTCGAGGCGCGTATCATGGCAGTTGGAGCCCGGTGGGAATTCCTTTTCACGACACCTCAAGCACGTCCCGCACCGGGCCAGTCGCTCGTGATGTATGACGGTGAATTCGTGCTCGGGGGTGGCATCATCACTGATAGCCCCCTTCGTGTCACACCGGTGCAGTAGCGTGCGAGGCACCGAGAAGGACTCTGGGAGGAGGAAGCGTGACAGCGAAGAATCGATATCGCAAGTTGCTTGAGGAGTTGGGGAACCACAATCACCGCTATCACGTGTTGAATGCCCCGATCATCGACGATGCTACGTACGACGAGATGTATCGAGAGATCGTCGAGATAGAGGCTGAATTTCCAGAGCTCGTAGTTTCGCACTCACCAACGTCGAGGGTTGGTGGACCGGCTGTAGACACCTTTACCCCGGTGCAACACAGGGAACGGATGTTCTCCCTTGACAACGCAATGGATTTCGATGAACTTGATGCATGGAACGAACGTCTTGTGGGGGCCCTCGCCAGAGTACCTGCGGGCTTCTCTTGTGAGCTGAAGATCGATGGTCTTGCGGTGTCGCTCACGTACATTGACGGCGTGCTCACGCGAGCATCGACGCGTGGGGATGGAGTTGTGGGAGAGGACGTGACGGCGAATGTGCGCACTATCAAGTCTGTTCCGCTCGTGCTGCGTGGCGACTCGCCAGGCGTGATGGAGGTCAGGGGTGAGATCTATCTCCCCATACCTGAATTCGAGCTGCTCAACGAGCGGCAGGCAGCCGAGGGTAAAGCGCCGTACATCAACCCGAGGAACACCGCGGCGGGTTCAGTTCGCCAGATTGACCCCTCCGTGACGGCGAGCAGGAGCCTCGCGATATGGGTCTACCAGGTCGGGTACGTTGAGGGAGGGCCAGATCTCTCGACCCACAGCGAGCAGATGGAGTGGCTCTCAGAACTTGGGTTGCGCGTGAACCCAGCAAACACTTCCGTCAAGACCTTCCCCGAGGCCAAGGCGTACGTTGAAGAAGCAACACAGCATCGTCACGACCGTGCATACGAGACCGACGGCATAGTCGTGAAGGTTGACTTGCTTGCAGACCAGGACACTGTTGGTTTCACGGCACGTTCTCCACGGTGGGCGATCGCGTTCAAGCTGCCTCCTGAAGAGAAGACGACGCTGCTCAACTCAATCGAGATCAACGTGGGAAGAACCGGTGCCGTGAACCCGTACGCGGTCATGGAGCCCGTTTTCGTGGGAGGTGTCACGGTCACGAACGCAACGCTGCACAACGAGGGGGAGATACACCGCAAAGATGTGCGCCCAGGTGACACGGTCATCGTGCGCAGGGCTGGCGATGTGATCCCTGAGGTCGTGGGGCCTGTCGTCGAGCTCAGGCCGGAGGGGCTCCCCCCATGGCGGATGCCGTCGAGTTGCCCGTTCTGTGACAGCCCGATCGTGCTCCCGGAGGGCCAGGCGAAAGCACGTTGTACTGGCGGGTACGTCTGCCCGAGCCGTCTGCGCGAATATCTCTCACACTTCGTTTCGAGAGGGGCAATGGATATCGACGGCTTCGGTGCCAAGACAGTGGATTCGCTCCTCGGACTCGGGCTGATCAGTGATCCAGCAGATATCTACTCCCTTGTCAAGGACGATCTTCTCACAATGGAAGGGTGGGGCGAGGTCTCCGCGGCGAACCTCCTTGGAGCGATCGAGGAGTCGAAGCATCGGCCGCTCGCGAAACTCATCTTCGGGCTCGGTATCGACCACGTCGGATCTACGGTGGCAGATCAGCTTGCTCGAAGGTTCGGATCGCTCGACGTGCTGCTTGCTTCCCGGGCCGAGGAGATCATTGATATTGACGGTATCGGGCCAGAGATTGCAGGCTCGGTCGTTGCGTGGGCAGCAGATCAAGACAATCGGGACCTCGTCACTCGGCTCGGAGCAGCAGG